>CALAFV010000363.1 GCA_937891445.1 uncultured Phycisphaerales bacterium
CCCGTCGAAGCACCCGACGGCCCGTCCGCCGCCGCCCCCCGCTCCCCGGAAGCCTCGCCCGTCCCCACTGCCGCGGCCCCGTTCACGTCCGCCGCGGCCGCCTCCCCCTTCTCAGCCCGCTCCGCTGCGGGCGAAGCGCCCGGCGCCTCCGGAAGCTGGCCCGCCGCTCCCGGCTCCGTCAGGTTCCGCCGCCCGTCCCCAGACTCCACCAGCCGCGCGAAGATCAGCCGCCCAGCCGACGTCTGCAGCGAGCTGGTCACCTCCGCCTGCACCTGCTCCCCGACGTACGCCGCCCCGCCCTCGACGACGATCATCGTCCCGTCCTCGAGGTACCCCACCCCCTGCCCCGGCTGCTCGCCAAGTTTGATCAGCCGGATCGAGACAATCTCGCCGGGGATCAGCGCCGGCCGCATCGCGTTGCTCAGGTCATGCAGGTTCAGCACCGTCACACCCTGGATCTGCGCGACGCGCGCCAGCGCCATGTCCGTCGTCACCACCGTCCCCGGCATCCGCTTGGCCAGTTCCACGAGCATCTGGTCCACGGACTTGCCCGCCACCGGCGTCTCGTCCACCGACACGTCCAGCCCCGAGCGCTGAAGTTTGCCGATGACATCCAGCCCGCGCCGCCCCCGGGCCCGCTTCATGCGGTCCCCCGAGTCCGCCAGCACCTGCAGTTCCGCGATCACGAAGTGCGGGATCACCAGCGGCGCCTGCAGAATCCCCGTCCCCGCGACGTCCACGATCCGCGCGTCGATCAGCGCCGACGAGTCCAGCAGCAGCGGCTTGGCCCCACGAATCTGCTTGGCGAACTCGACATACGGGATCACCAGGCGGAAATCGTCCTGCGTCTGGAGCACCGTCGCGATGCCCAGGTAGCAGAGCGTGATCCCCAGCATCACCTTGAACAGCGAGATGAACGGCGACAGTTTGCTCAGCGCCTCGGGCGGGATCCACACCTGCGACAGCAGGTCGATCAGCGCGCTGAGCGCCACCGTCGCCAGCATCCCCGCGAACAGCCCCAGGAACACGCCCGAGATCGTCGAGATCTTCTTCCGGGGCGTCGCCAGGTCCACCAGGAACCCCAGCGCCGCCAGCAGCGCCGCCGTCACCACCGGGAAGTACCACTCGATCCCCGACGCGACCGCCACCTGCGCCGCGTACAGCAGGGCCACGGACATCAGGAAGACGACGAAGCAGATCCGGACGATCCGCATGACGACCGCCCGTTGGCGCTGCGCGGCCTCCAGGGGGTCCAGGCCCGGGGTGTAGGTGTCGCTCACACCGAAAGTGTACCTCACGCCCGGCCCCATGCCCGGATGCGACAGGGCGCGGGACCGCCGAACGTCTATGATGGGAACCCGCTCCCCGCCCCGCGTGGGGCGGGCCATACGGGCAGTCCCGCCGACCGACGGCCGGGCCCGGTGCACGGGTCGAACCGTGAACCTGGTCAGGGCTTGACCGCAGCAGCCATAAGCGGCTAGGCCCGGTGCCGCCGGTGTCCTGGCCGTCGGTCGGCGGGACTGGAGGAAAATGGCCAACTGGCCAGAGTCCCGTAGCCCCTTTGGCCATCTGGCCCTTCGGCCCTGTGGCCCTTTCCCATGACGTACTCCGTCCTCGCCCGCCGCTACCGGTCGAAGTCCTTCGACGAACTCGTCGGCCAGGAGCCGATCGCGCGGACGCTCCGCAACGCCATCGCCCACAACAAGGTCGGCCACGCCTACCTCTTCACCGGCACCCGCGGCGTCGGCAAGACCTCCTCCGCCCGCCTCTTCGCCAAGGAACTCAACGCCCCCGGCGACCAGCCCCCCGAGGTCGCCGAGGCCATCATGCAGGGGCGCGACACCGACGTCATCGAGATCGACGCCGCCAGCCACGGCAAGGTCGAGGACGCCCGCGAACTCATCGCCAACGCCGTCTACCGGCCGATGCGCGGCCGCTACAAGATCTACATCATCGACGAGGTCCACATGCTCTCCACGGCGGCGTTCAACGCGCTGCTCAAGACGATGGAGGAGCCGCCGGAGCACGTCGTCTTCATCCTCTGCACCACCGAGGCGCACAAGGTCCCCGCCACCATCCAGTCCCGCTGCCAGCGCTTCGACTTCCGCGCCATCCCCACCGCCCGCATCGCCGAGCACCTCGCGCGCGTCGTCAACGAGGAGGGCGTCAGCGCCGACCCCGAACTGCTCCACATGATCGCGCGCCTCGGCAACGGGTCGATGCGCGACAGCCTCTCCCTCCTCGACCGCCTGCTCGCCTCCGGCGAGAAGAAACTCACCGTCGATCTGCTCGAGAACCTGCTGGGCCTCCCCGACCGCACGCTCATCGCCGGTCTGGTGGACGCCCTCGCCGACGGCAACCCCGCCGCCGCCCTCGCCAGAACCGACGAACTCCTCCGCCGCGGCGTCAGCATCGACCAGTTCCTCTCCTCCCTCGCCGAGCGCTTCCGCGACCTCATGGTCATCGCGGCCTGCGGCCCCGAGACGGACCTGGTCGAACTCACCGCCGAGGGCCGCGAGCAGGCCGTCGCCCAATCCCGCCGGTTCGACGCCGCGGGCCTGGTCCACATGATCGCGCTGTGCGACTCGGTCGCACGCTCCAGCAAGTCCGCCGCCGCCCCGCGCGCTCTGCTCGACGCGCTCATCGTGCGGCTGGCCATGACCGAGAAACTCGCCGACGTCACCGCCGTCATCGCCGGCGCCGCGCGGGCCGCGGCCAACGGCGCCGCGCCGGTCACGGTCGCCGCGGGCGTCGGCGCCGGTGGAGGCGCCCCCGCAAAAAAACGCTGACGGGTGGCCCCAGTTCCGCGGCGCCACCCGCCGTCCCGTCCGTTCCCGGCCCCCCACCTTCGATCCCCGTCCCGCCGTGGCGCGCAGGCCAGGGCGCTTCCCCCATGCCACGGCCGGTCCCGGCCGCGACGACGATCGCCGAGGTGAAAACGCCGGCGCCACCCGCCCCCACCACCCCGGCCGCTGGTCCTCCCGCGATCCCCGCCGCCCCAATCCCCCAGGGCCCCGACCCGGCCTCGCACCCCCTCGTGCGCCAGGCCATCGAACTCTTCAAGGCCCGCGTCGTGGACATCCAGCCCAAGCGCGATTGAATCCGCGCCCCGTCGGCCCGTACAACTCTCCCTGCCGCCTTGCTTCCGCACGCACACGCGAGCGGCCGGAGCCTCACCGATGTTCGACTCGTTCAAAGTCTTCTCCGCCCTCGCGGGTCTCATGAAGAACAAGGAGGCCGTGCAGGCGGCGGCCGACCGCATCAAGATCCGCCTGGGTGAACTCCGCGCCGTCGGCGACGCCGGCTCCGGCGCGGTCCGCGTCACCGTCGATGGACGCATGCAGGTGCTCGACGTCGCCCTCGACCCCGCGCTGATCCAGGCCCTCGCCGGCCCCGCCGGGGCGTCCGTCTCCGCCCTCGCCGGATCGCTCATCGCCGACGCGACCAACACCGCCCTGCGCCAGGCCCAGACCCAGGCCCGCGAGGAACTCGCGAAGGAGGCCAGGGCCCTGGGCCTCCCCGACCTCCCCGGCCTCGACAAGTTCCTCCGCGACTGACCCCCGGGCTTCACATCCCCCCCGCCCCTCACCACACAACATTGTGCACCGTGCACACCGCCACCCACACCCCCGAGCCCGGCGTCCGCATCACGCCGCTGAACCCCGCGGCCGACCCCGCGCGGGTCATGATCGCCCCACCCCCGCCGTTCGCATCACACGACGATGAAGACCGCGTCGCCGCCGCGTGGGACGCCCTCTGCCGCGACAACCCGCGCCTCCACGACGGCCCGATCCTCGCCGTCCTCCACATCGACCCGCAGACCAACCTGATCGTCTGCCGCCGCGAGTCATACCGCCGCCTGGCCGTTCAGACCGCCACCCCCGCCGTGGCCACCGGCGTCTACCAACTCTCCGTCACCGGCGCCATCATCGGCCGCGACCGCGCCGGCCTGCCGCACATCCTCATCGGCCGCCGCGGCACGCAGACGCGCATGTACGGCGGCATGTGGGAACTCGCCCCCGCCGGCGGCATCGACCCGCCCGCATCCCCGCGCGAGCGCCTCAGCGCGGGCGAGATCTTCGCCGCCCTCGCCCGCGAAGCCCGTGAGGAACTCGCCCTCGACCTCGGCACAGACCCGTGCCGCGCGGCCCTGGTCTGCCGCGACGAGCACGCCCGCAGCGACGATCTGGTCATCCCCGTCCACCTCCCCGGAACCATCGACCCGCGCAAGCCCCCAGCCTGCGCGGCGAGCACATCGTGGGAGTACCTCGACACCGCCTGGCTCGCCCTCGACGACGCCCCCGCCTTTGTCGCCCGCCACGCCGATGCGTGTATCCCGCCCGCGCGAGCCCTGCTCGCCGCGGCGGACCGGCTGCTGCTCCAGTAAACAGCCCGAGCCAGCGCCCGCAGAAGACACCAACCCCGGATCACACCGGCGTCGCGATCGCCGTCAGGTCCTGCGCCTGCCACATCCCGCCGACCTGCCACCAGTACCGGAAGACGCTCCCGTCCTCCTCGGCGCCCACGATCGAGATCGTGTCGCCGTACGGCACGCCCGTCAGCGGACCGCCCGGAACCGGACCGTTCTCGACGATCTCCGACAGCGGCGAGGCGATCCACGTGTCCTCGCCCATCAGATCAACGACCTGCGGCGACCACCAGTACACGACCAGCCGCCCCTCCGTGTCCGCCGCGACAACGTTCAGCCCGCCCCAACTCGTCACGTACGACGCCACCGACTCGGCCTGCACCAGCGGCCCGCCGATCAGCGTGGTCAGATTGTCGTTGGCCCACTGACCCTGGAACGCCGGCACCCACCACGTCACGGTGAGTTCCCCCGCCTCGTTCACGCCGGCAATGTTGATCCCGTCCCAGGATGTCAGGTACGCCGTCAGCCCGCCGACCACCGGCGCCGCCCCGGTGATCGCGCTCAGGTTCGCGACCGACCACTTCTCCATCCCCGGCGCCCACCACACGCTGTGGATGTTCCCCTGCGCATCCAGCCCCGCGATGTTCAGCCCGTTCCAGCGCGTCACGTAACTGATCAGGTCCCCCGTGAACGCCGGCGTCGTCAGCCCCTGCGGCACGAGGTCGCGCTGCGTCAGGTTGAACGCGGTCCACGCGTACCCGCCGGTCCCCAGGCCGCCGGTCTGCTGGTACACGATCAGGTCGCCGTCGGCCGCCAGCCCCGCCACCATCACCAGGCCGTCGATCGTGATGAACGACGTCATCGCCCCGGTGATCATCTCGGCCCCGGCGACCTCCGCCGTCAGGTTGCGGAAGTCCCACGAGCCGCCGTTGCCGCGGTACAGAATGAGCCCGGAGTCCGACTGCGCCACGACGTACGCCAGGTTGTCCTTCGGATCCGTCCACGTCAGCAGATCGCCGCGCACCGCCGGCCCACCCGCCGCCGCCAGCAGGTCCGTCACCGTCCACGCCCCGCCGGCGCTCTGCCGGAAGACGATCGGCCGCCCCTCCACGTTCATCGCCGACACCGTCAGCGCCCCGCTCGGCGGCGAAGCCGTCCCGAACAGCGTGGAGCCCGGCTCGGCCGCCCACGGGTTGCCGCCCCCGCCGCCCAGCGTGTGCTCGATCGTCAGCGCGTACACCCCCGTGGAGTTCAGGTCGTCGGCGAAGACCGCGACGTAATACGTCCGCCCCCCCACCGCGTTGAACGTCAGCACCGCGTCGGTCCCGTCCCCGTCGTCGGCGCCCCCGCCCAGCGGGCTCCCCTCGGCGCTGTAGTACGCCAGCCCCACGTCCAGCCCGCCCGTCCCCGTGATCGCGCGCACCACGATCACGCCCGACTCCGGCGCGACGAAGCGGAACAGGTCCGTGTCCCCCGCAAACTCGATCATCCCCGCCGCGGCGCCGGTCCCGCCTGCGGGCACCTCCACCAGCGTCGCCCCGGCCAGGTCCCCCAGATCCGCGTGGTCGTCGTCGTTCTCGGTGATCTGCGCAAGCCGCGCATCGACCTTGACGTTGAACTCCCCCACCGTCGCCGCCGCGGTGTACGCGAGCCCCGTCGAGAGGTTCGTGAACCGCACCACGTACGACCCCGCCGGCACCGCGATCTGGTAGTTCCCGGCGTCGTCCGTCGTGTACGTCCCCACGATGTTGAACGGGTCGGCCGCCGGCGCAACGTCGATGCGCACGTTCGCGATCCCCTCTCCGATGTTGTAGAACTCGTTGCCGTTGACGTCGTCGTACACCACCCCGAGGATGTACTTCCGCGACGGATTCTGCTGGACGCCGAACATCTCCGTGTAGAAGTCGAAGTACGGGCCGATGTTCGTGAACGCGAATCCGGCGCCGAACTCGTCGTAGTGGAACGTCGACGTGAAGTTCGTGTGCAGGCTGAAGATGTTCTTGCGGTGCCCGACCGACGCGATCCACTCGCGGTGCGCCTGATCGATCGTCTCCTGCCCCGCCGCGATGTTCTCCCCCGCCACGCCCAGGTACCCCGCGTGCTGCGCCCGGTCCGTCGGGTCATCCCCATCCGGATTCACGTGGTCGAAGAAGTCCCGCTGCGCCATGTCCAGGCTGTGCATCCGCGCCGCGAGCGTCAGCGCCTCGCTCAGCGCCAGCGGTTCCGACGGCACCAGCCGCGCGATCTCCGCCTGCGTCAGCCCCGCCGTCAGGTCGATCGTCGGCCCGTCCATCTGGTTGAGCCGGTCCTGCTCCGCCATCGGGTTCGCCCGCGCGCGGTTCACCAACTCCAGCAGGTACACCTCTTCCGCCGTCCAACTGAACCCCGCCAGCAGCATCCGCGGCTCAAGCCCCTCGGCGATCGCGCGCTGTTCCCGCTCCAGCGCGCGGCGGCGGCCGCGACCGGACCCACTGGACCGATATCCACTGAAGCCACCGAACATGACCAACCTCCGCGTGGGTGGGCGCATCTGATCTGTTAGGTTGGGGAATCGACGCGAACCAGGCAAGGGTTCACGAATAGCCGCCCAACCGGCGCGCCCTTGGCGCCGCCCCCCAGCGCATCCCGTAGGCCGGCATAGATTATCGGACCCTATCCCCCGCGCCCAGCACGATTTACGGAATCCCCGCCCCCCTGGATCTGGCGGAGAACTGAAGTTCCACCAGTCTCTTCAACCCCGAACCCCTCCCTGACTCCTCCCCGGTGCTCTCCCACACAGCCGGTGGCCGCCGGAGCAGCCCCTCCGCTGCCCCCCGGATCGTCGCCCACTGCCGCCCCACGGACACCCCCGCCAGCCGGTGGGCCCACGCCCCTCGCACTTGACGTCCTCGACGCGCGCGACGGCAAGCTGATTGCGCACGGCGCTTACCGTCAGCCGGGCGCCGCCGTCTGGCG
>CALAFV010000364.1 GCA_937891445.1 uncultured Phycisphaerales bacterium
TCGATCGCCCAGTTGACGGCGTCGATGAGGTCGTCGTGCATCCTGCCGGCCCACTCGCGGTCGCCGGCGTTGACGAACTTCTTGCCGAAGCCGGTGGAGCCGCGGAAGTTCACGCTGAGGCAGGCGTAGCCGCGGTTGGCGAGCCACTGGTGCTCGGGGTGGTAGCCCCAGGTGTCGCGGCCCCAGGGTCCGCCGTGGACGTTGAGGATCATCGGCAGCGGGCGGTCGGGGCGCAGGTCGCCGTCGGTGTCGGAGCCGACGGGGAGCGTGAGGTAGCAGACCAGGTCGAGGCCGTCGCGGCTGGTGATGACGACGGGGTGCATCTTCGCCAGCGGCAGACCCTCCAGGGCCTTGCGGTTGGTGTAGAGCAACGTGGCCTTCTTCGCGTCGCGGTCGTAGAGGTACGTGCGGGCCGGGCCGTCGTCGAGGATGTAGGCGACGGTCCAGCGCTTGTCGTCGAGCGTGCGGCTGGTGACGAGGATCTCGCCGTCGGCGACGGTCTTGAGGTAGGCGAGATCGGGCTCGATGGCGGGGTCCAGGACCTTCCACTCGTTCCTGAGGTAGTTGAACGAGACGGCCTGCACGTGCTTGCGGGTCGGGTGGACGATGATGCTGCCGGCGTCGGCCTTGTCGCTGGCGGCCAGGACGGTCTGCTCGCCGGTGATCAGGTTGACGGCGGTGAGCGCGCCGGTGTCGCGGCCGCGCGAGTCGGTCATGTAGAGGACGTCGCCGGACAGATCGAAGCCCAGGGTGGCGGTCGTGAGGGTGTCTTCCTGCGCGATCTTCTGCCAGGGCTCGAACTCGAGCGCCATCCCCTCGGCCTGCGCGGCGCCGGGGACGGCCTTGTGGATCTGCATGCCGCCGTCGGGAGTCATCTCGAGTGCCAGGCGGATGCGGTAGTCGTCGTCGGTGAGGAAGCCCGCGAAGCGGTCGTTGCGTTGCACGAGCGTCATCTCGCCGGTCGTGATGTTGACGCGGTGGACGTCGTGGAAGCGGGGGTCGCGGTTGTTGAGCCCGATCAGGATCTCTTCGGGGAACTTCTCCGAGACGGCCTCGATGCGGGCGCTGGGGCGCAGGGCCTTGCCCTGGATGACGATCGGCTCGCCGTCCGGGCCGGGAATGGTCTCGAAGGGCGTGAGGTCCTTCTCCTGGTTGGTGGCCAGATCGACGCAGTAGACCTTCCAGTTCTCGTCGCCGCCCTTGTCCTGGAGGTACAGGATGTGGTTGTTCGTGTAGGCCCAGAAGTACTGGCGGATGCCGCGGACGGTGTCCCTGGTGATGGGCCTGGCCTTGGAGATGTCGTCCGCGGGGCCGACCCAGACGTTGAGCACGCCGTCAACCGGCGCGAGGAAGGAGACGTGCTTGCCGTCGGGGGAGAGGCGCCCGGCGGCCTTGTCGGGGTTGCCGAAGAGGACATCGCGCGGGATGAGATCCACGCCCGGGACCGCCGCGCTGTTGGGCCCGGCGGGGGAGGCCGCGGTGGCGGGCTGACCGGCGGGCGGCTCGGGCGTCTGCGCCCCGGCCGCGGCAAAACCGGCGGCGAGACACAGGGAGGGAAGGATCCACCTGCGCGTGTTCATCGGTGCATCTCCGGAAGGATGGAGGGTGTTGTGCGGTGCAGTGGCGGGCGGCGCGGCCGCCGTGGTTGGGTCATCGTAACGCGCTGCGTGCGGCGGCCCTTCAGGCCGCGGGCGCATCCGGGGCGGGGGTCGGGCCGGGGGCCGGCCCGTTCTGCTGCTGCTGGGCCGTGACGCGGTCCCACGTGCGCTTGCCGATCCAGTAGATCAGCAGGACGAGCACGACGGAGACCGCGGCCATGATGATCTTGACCCGCCGCGGCACAAGTTCGGTGTCGGCGGTGAGCGTTTCGATTGTCGAGCCGAGGAAGACGGCCACGCCCGTGCGCGGAGCCATGCCCAGGATCGTGCCCAGGGCGAAGGCGGCGATCGGGACGCCGGTGCTGGAGAGGGCCATGTTGGTGATGGCGAAGGGGGAGTTCGGGGGCAGGCGCAGGAGCGTCACCAGGCCCGTGGTCTTCCAGAAGCCGTGGCCGATCAAGGCGTTGCGCATCGCGCGGGCCTTGTCGTTGGCTTCGATGGTGTCCACGACGCGCCGGCGCGCCACGGTGTGGGCGACGAGGTACCCCAGCAGCGCGGCGCCCGTGAACCCGGCCAGGGCCGCGGGAAAGCCCGCGGCGAAGGCGAAGCACCACCCGCCCAGGACCGCCTGCGCGTAGGTCGGCAGCAGGCCGAGGCCCCCGGCGAGCATGAACACGACGGTGTAGAGCACCAGCCCGGCGTTGCCGTGGGCGCGGAGCCACTGGGAGACGGTGTCGACGTAGGCGAGCAGGACGAAGCCGCAGATGCCCGGCGTCACGGCCCAGAGGGCGGTGAGGACGGCGGTCGGCCCCAGACCCCGCTCGCGGACGGTGCGCAGCGCCTGCCGCAGGCCGGGTGGCGCGGACGCATCGGCGTCGGGAGCGCCGGGGAGCGGCTCTTGGGCGGACCGGGACATCCCCGGGAGGTTAGGCGTGGATCATCTGGCGCAACGGCCGGGGTGCGGCCAGCGGGACTAGCGGGCGTCGGTCTCGCGCGGAGCGGCGTCGGTGATGCGCCGGACCTCGCGCCTGGCCTCGGCTTCGCGCCGTGCGAAGGCCTGCTGCTTGCGCTGGAGCACGCCGGCGGTGACGAACTCGAGGTAGAGCGTGGCGGAGATCGAGTCCGTCCTGGCGTCTGTATAGTCGCGGCGCAGGGCTTCGCAGAGCGAGTCGAGGTCCACGATCTTCCACCACCCGTTGCGGCGGCGCATCACGAGCGTCGATTCCTTGTGGACGCCGCGGGCGGGGTCATCGATCGTGAAACGGATCCACGCCTCGTTGCCCTTGATCGTGGTGCGCGGCTCGGAGATCGTGGCGGAGCCGAGGAACTCGTCCATCGGGAGCGTGGTGACGCTGGCGCGGATGAGCACCGAGGTGAGTTGCGAGACGTAGCGGCGCTCGGAGTCGTTCATCGCGGCCAGGTCGTCGCCGAAGATCCGCTCGGCGAAGGCATCGGCGTCGAAGCACTCGTCGATGGCCGCGTAGGGCCGGCCGGCGCGGAGGTGGCCGAGGTAGTCGCGGAAGACGGCCTCGGGCGCACCGGGGCGCTGCGTGCCCGCCTGGGGCCTGGGCGCGGGGTTGGGCGAGGGCTTGGCGTCCGGCCCGGCGGCCATCATGAAAGCGGCGGCGAGGATGGCGGCGGACGCGGCTGCAAGACGCTTCATCGGCGGCACTCCGGCGGGCGGCGCCTGTGTATCGACCGCGGAGGCGGCGGAGCGAGGTCTTCCAACGCCGCGAAGAAAGCGGCCGCGCAGCGGCGGGCGGATGACCGGCGCAGTGTGACGCGGCGGTCGCGGGGCAAACCGATAACGCCCAGTCGTCGCCGCGGGGCGAGGGCCGAAGCGGGCATGAGCGTGCGTCCGCCGCGCGGCAAGGCGGGGAGCAATAATCCCGCTGGTTGGAGGGTCAGGGCCGAACGTTGCTGCTGCTGACGCCGGGCGGAAGCCCGGCGCGGAGGTTCCCGCGATGATCCCAAAGCCGCCGCCCCGCGAGGGCTCGCTCGGTTTTCTTTACCTGCCGCCGTACCGGGTGCAGGGCATCAGCGTCGCCGGGGAGGCGACGGCCGTTTCGATCCCGGAGTTGGACATCTGCTTCGACATGGGCGTGTGCCCGCGCGCGATGCTTGCGTGCAAATACGTCGCGATCAGCCACGGGCACATGGACCACATCGGCGGGCTGGCGTACTACTGCTCGCAGCGCTACTTCCAGGGGATGGGCCCGGGGAGCATCGTCTGCGACAAGCGGATCGCGCCGGCGATCCAGCGGATGATGGAGGGGTACGTTGAACTGGAGCGCCAGACGACGCCGTACAACCTGATCGCGCTGGAGCCGGGGGAGGAGCACGAGATCAAGAACAACATCCGCCTGCGCGCGTTCCCGACGGAGCACACGGTGCCGTCGATGGGGTACGCGATCGTGGAGCGCCGGAGCAAACTGAAGGAGGAGTTCGCCGGGCTCCCGCAGGAGAAACTCAAGGAACTCAAGGACCGCGGTGTGGAAATCACGCGGATCCTGGAGATCCCGCTGATCGCGTACCTGGGGGACACGGCGCCGGGCCCGCAACTGGTGCGCGAGGACGTGCGGCGCGCGCAGATCGTCATCAGCGAGTGCACGTTCACGGAAGCGGATCACAAGGAGCGGGCGAAGGTCGGCATGCACCTGCACGCCGACGACATCGCGGAGTGGCTGCGCGTGCTGGAATGCCAGCACCTGGTGCTCATCCACGTGTCGCGCCGGACGAATCTCGGCGAGGCGCGCCGGCGGCTCAACCAACTGGTCGGGCGCGAGCGCGCCCAGCGGGTCGAGTGGCTGATGGATCACAAGCACAACAAGGAGCGCTACGAGCGCCAGGAGATCGAGGCGGGGGTGAGGCAACCGGAGCCCGAGCAGATGGGCCGTCGCGGCGGCGGCCAGCAGCGGCGCCCGCGTTCGTGACAGCAAGAAAAAACGCGCCGATCCGGTGGGGGCGCGTCCGGTTGACGCGGAGGGGGCTTTGCCTTACGGTTGGCGTTGCCGACAACGGGCCGGCGCGCTCCCCTGACGACGCCCGCACCCGGAGCCGGGAGAGATCCCCATCCAGACACCGCGCGTCCGCGTCCGCCGCACGGGCGTCGCGCCACCGCACTGCTTTGCACGTCGCCGCGCATGATCGAGCACGATCGCCAGACCTGGTCGGCCATGCTGGCCTACCTCCGCGCGAAGCACCCCACGCTGTGCCGCCAGTGGTTCGAGGAGATCGAACCGATGGGCATCGCGGGGGGCGTGCTGCGTTTGCGGGCGCACTCGGCGATCCATCGCGACTACCTGCAGCGTCAGTGCGCCGAGCCGTTCCGTGAGGCCGCGCAGCAGGTGACGCGCGCGCTGCTGAGCGTGCTGTTCCTGGGGCCCGAGGATGAACTGGCGCCCCCGCAGCGGCCTGCGGCGCAGCAGGGCGCGCCCGGCGCCAATGGGACGGCGGGGCACGGCGCCGCCGCTCCGGAAATTCCGGCGGTGACGCCCCGGCCCGCCCCCCGCGCTCCGGGGGTGTACACCGACTCGCTGGTGATCAACCCGGACTGCGCCTTCGAACACTTCGTCGTCGGTCCGGGGAACCGTCTGGCGCACGCGGCGGCGATGGCGGTCGCGACCACGCCGGGGCGCGCGTACAACCCGTATTTCGTGCACGGCAAGGTCGGCCTGGGCAAGACCCACCTGCTGCAGGCGATCTGCCTGCGCATCCGCGAGACGCACCCGAACGCGACGATCTACTACACCAGTTGCGACGGGTTCGTGAACCAGTTCTTCGACGCGGTGCAGGCGGGGGAGATGGCGGCGTTCCGGCACAAGTTCCGCGACGTGGACGTGCTGGTGATCGACGACATCCACTTCCTGGCGAAGCGCGACCGCACGCAGGAAGAGTTCTTCCACACGTTCAACAGCCTGTACCAGGCCCACAAGCAGATCGTGCTCAGCAGCGACGCCCCGCCGGAGGACATCCCGGACCTTGAGGAGCGGCTGGTGAGCCGCTTCAAGTGGGGCCTGGTCGCGAACGTCGATGCCCCCGGGTACGAGACGCGGGTGGCGATTGTGAAGCAGAAGGCGCGCCTGCGCGGCCTGGAGTTGCCGGAAGAGGCCGC
The DNA here is from genome assembly GCA_937891445.1 of uncultured Phycisphaerales bacterium. GTDB lineage: Bacteria > Planctomycetota > Phycisphaerae > Phycisphaerales > UBA1924 > CALAFV01. The sequence continues at coordinate 5,713 of CALAFV010000364.1, forward strand.
GTGCCTCATCGCCGCGCGGATCGAGTCCAACATCCGCGAACTGGAGGGGGCGGTGGTGAAACTCCAGATGATCGCGTCGGTCGAAGGGCGGGCGCCGGACCTGGAGATGACGCGGCAGGCCCTGGGCGAGGAGCCCGGGCGCGTCGAAAAGCCGCTGCAGATCCAGGTGATCACCAACGTCGTCACCGACTTCTACGGGGTGAAGATCACCGACCTGCAGAGCAAGCGGCGGCACCGGTCGGTGGCCCTGCCGCGGCAGGTGTGCATGTTCCTGGCGCGCCGGATGACGCTGCTGTCGCTCGAACAGATCGGGGGGTTCTTCGGCGGGCGCGACGACACGACGGTCATGCACGCGATCCGGACCGTCGAGGAGAAGTGCAGCCAGGACGGGGAGTTCGCGGTGACGATCCGATCCCTCGAGGAGCGGGTCCGCGCGAGCGCAACCTGAGCCGGGACAAGGACTCGCGCGAGCGCCAGCCCTTTGTGGAAAACACGTGGATAAGTTTGCGGCACCGGGCGCTGGCGCGCGGCCGGTCATGGTCCACCCACAGGTCCCGACAGGGTGCCGTGTCGAAGGCCGACGCGGGCCGACGTCTGCTGACAGCGGAGCCGACAGGTTCTGACGAGTAGGAAGTGGGTCGTAAGTACCGCTAAATGCGAGACTTACGAACGGCAATGCTGGTTTGTCCACCGAGCGCCAGCACTTGTTTCGACCACGACGGAATGGATCTCTTCAGGGGTAGAGAAAGAACCCCCCGACGAAGGCATGGTGTGGGGAGGTCGATCAGGGCTTGGAGGCCGCCCCACTCCCGGGGTGAGGCAGATGTGAATAACTCACCGGCGAGTGATCACCCGACGCCCGCGGCCGCCGGCGCGGGGCAGCCTTGGCTCCGGCTGGCAGGAGGGGCAGGCAACGGTCGTCCGCTGGCCGAGGCGGAGGGCCAGGAGCGTCGTGCCGCAGGCGGGGCAGGGGAGGCCTGCGCGGCCGTAGACGCGGTGGGCGTCCTGGTAGGCCCCGGCGCGGCCGGTGGCGTCGAGATAGTCGCGGAGGGTCGAGCCGCCGGCGTCGAGGGACTCGTGCAGGACCTGTCGGATCGCGGCGGCCAGGGCGGCGACTTGGTCTGCTGTGAGGCGGTCGGCGGGCGTGGCGGGGTGGATGCGGGCGAGGAAAAGCGACTCGTCCGCGTAGATGTTCCCGACGCCGGCGATGGTGGACTGGTCGAGGAGGGCGGCCTTGATGGGCCTGCGGGTGGCGGCGAGGCGCGCGGCCAGGTCGTGCGGCGTGATCGTCAGGGCGTCGGGCCCGAGGGCGGCCCAGCGCGCGGCGAGGTCCTCGGGCGAGCGGAGGATCCACAGGCCGCCGAAGCGGCGCGGGTCGCGGAAGATCAGCCGCCCGGCGTCGCGCCCGCGGGCATCCGCGAGCGTCCACGTGGCGTGCACGTGCGGAGGCGCCGGCGCGCGGTCGCCCGGAGGCCTCCACGCGAGATGGCCGGTCATGCCCAGGTGCACGAGCAGCGCGCGGCCGGCGTCGGCGACGATGGCCAGTTGCTTGCCGCGGCGGTCCAGCCGCGCGATGCGCTCGCCGGCGAGCAGGTCGGCGCGCGGGAGGCG
>CALAFV010000365.1 GCA_937891445.1 uncultured Phycisphaerales bacterium
GATCCTCGCGGCGATCCGCTCACCCGACGACGCCCGCCTGGTCCAGGCGGCCGAGGCGATGGGGTGGCGCTGGGGCGCCGAGCCGTCGCTCCGCGCGATGACCGATGACGAGATCACGCAGGTCGCCCTCGCCCTGGCCGAGCGCTACCCGACGGCCGGCCCCGCCGCCCGCATCTTCCTCGCGGCGACGCTGCCGGCCGGCCAGCGCTTCGCGCCGACCGCGCCGGTCGACGAGGCCATGCGATCCGAGCGCGACCCCACCGTGCTCGCGGTGGTCCTCCTTGCGCGAGCCACGCGGCCGGACGACCCGCTCCTGGACTTCGCCGCCGACAGCGCCGACCCCCGGCTCGCCTCTTTCGCCGCCCTTGTACGCGAGCGTCTGAAGGGCGACGGCGCGACCTACTCGCGCATGCTCGCGCAGCCGATCGCCGCGCCGCCGCCATCGGGGCCCAGCAGATGACCCCGCCCGGGCCCGGCCCGGCACAACCGCCTCCCGGCGATGCCAGCGGCGCTGCCGCCGCCGCCGCATCCCGCCGCAAGCGCGGCCTCGCACTCTTCCTGCTCGGTGTCGTGCTCGTCGTCGCGGCGGTCTGGACCGTGATGCGCCAGACCGCCACGCTCCAGACCGCGTGGGAATCCGCCCGCGCTGCACCGTGGTGGATGATCGCGCTGGTCGCGCTGCTGCCGCTGCTCAACTGGCTCCTCTCGTCGCTGGTCTTCTGGGTCCTCACGGGCCGCTACGGCCGCGTCGGCCTCGCCGAAATGGCCGCGCTGATCGGCTCCGCGTGGCTCCTCAACAACCTCCCCATGCGCCCCGGCATGGTCGGGCGCATCGCCTACCACAAACTCGTCAACGGCATCCCCGTGCGAGACTCGATCCGCGTGCTCGTTTGCGCGCTGGGCTGCACCGCGACCGCCGCCGGCATCGTGCTCGCCGCCGCGGCGCTCACGCACCTCACCGGCGGCGGTGCGATCGCGCTCACCGGCATCCTCACCGCCGTCACCGTGCCGCTCGCCCTCGCCTCCGCCGCGACTCGTCGCAGCGCCGGCGCCGCGTCCATGCGCTGGCGCCTTCTGACCGCCACCGCCCTCCGCATCGCCGACGTCGCGCTCTGGGCTCTGCGCTACTGGCTCGTCTTCCGACTGATCGGCGTCCCGATCGGCCCCGAAGCCGCCGCGATCGTCGCCGCCGCGAGCCAGGCGGCGATGGTCGTGCCGGTGCAACTGGGCGTGCGCGAATGGATCGTCGGTCTCGCGGCGGCGTGGCTCCCCCCCTCGCTCGCCGGAGCGGCGGGGCCGGGCGTGGGCGTCGCACCGGGCCTTCTGGTCGATTTGGTGAACCGGGCGGCTGAAATTCTCGTAGCGCTTCCTGTGGGGATGCTCTCAGGGGTGTGGCTGGCGGGCCGACGCCGGGCCACCCCGGGCCTTTCGCCGCCCAGCGGCGGGCCGCCCTTTCCGGACAAGTGAAGATGCACCGTTTATGCCGCCGCCCGCACGGGGCAAGCGGCCCGACCGGTTCCCGTCGCCCTACGGCGGCCGGCGCCGGCCCGGCATGAACCGATAGTCACCTCTGGGTGGCCCGCGCCGGGGACGGGGGCTGGCCCGCCACGGCAGGCGGGGTATGGTCAAGGACGGGGACCAATGGTCAACAAGATCGAGCAGGACCACCAGCGCTTCCGCCAGATCGTCCGGGGGAAAATCCGGCGCGATCTCCGCCGCTTCATCGCCAAGGGCGAACTCATCGGCAAGGAAGGCCAGCGCTTCGTCTCCATCCCCATCCACGACATCGACATCCCCACCTTCCGCTACGGCGACAACTCCAGCGGCGTCGGCATGGGCGAGGGCCAGGAGGGGCAGCCCGTCGGCCCTGGCCAGGGCAAGGGCGGCCAGGGCGGCGAGGAGGAAGGCCGCCACATTCTCGAGGTCGATGTCTCCCTCGAGGAACTCGCCGACATCCTCGGCGAGGAACTCCAACTCCCCCGCATCAAGCCCAAGGGCGAGCACCGCATCACGACCATCAAGGACAAGTACTCCGGCATCCGCCCGCAGGGCCCGGCGTCGCTGCGCCACTTCAAGCGCACCTACCGCGAGGCCCTCAAGCGCCAACTCGCCCTGGGCACCTACGACCCCAACGACCCCGTCGTCATCCCCATCAAGCGCGACCTGCGCTTCCGCTCGTGGACCGAGGTCCGCAAGCCGCAGTCCAACGCCGTCATCGTGTACATGATGGACGTTTCGGGCTCCATGGGCGAGGAGCAGAAGGAGATCGTCCGCCTCGAGGCCTTCTGGATCGACACGTGGCTCCGCCGCAACTACGAGGGCATCGAGAGCCGCTACATCGTCCACGACGTCGTCGCCAGCGAGGTGGACCGCAAGACCTTCTTCTCCATCCGCGAGGACGGCGGCACGCGCATCAGTTCCGCGCTGCAGTGCTGCAAGGAACTCCTCGACGCCCACTACGACCACAACGACTGGAACATCTACCTCTTCCACTTCTCCGACGGCGACAACTCCTCCGAGAGCGACAACCGCCTCTGCGTCCAACTCCTCGAGAAGTACCTCGTCCCCGTCGCCAACATGTTCGGCTACTGCCAGGTCACCAGCCCCTACGGCAGCGGCAGTTTCATCAACGTCCTCCGCGAGGCGTTCCCCGCGTCGAAGGAGGATCAGAAGGTCGTCACCAGCCGCGTCAACGGCCGCGAGGACATCTACGAGTCTCTCCGGACCTTCTTCAAGGCCGGCAAGTAACCCCTCATCCTGCCCTTTGACGCCCGGCGGCGGAGGCCGCCCCGCGCCGTGTACCATGATGGCGGAGCCATGATCTTCCCGATCATCTACGCCGTCGGCACGTGGTATCTGGCGATGCGTTGGCGCCGCCGGTGGCTCTCCTTCGCCGCGGTGACGATCTCTGCCGGGCTGCTCTGCTGGCTCGGCCTGGCCGTGCGAGCCGGCGACCTGGACTGGGCCACAGCCCCCGGCGGCGTGACCGGACCGCTCCGCCTGCACGTCGTTGAGGCATTCCTCTGGCCTTACACGGCCCTGGTCTTCATCCTCGGCGTGTTCATCAGTTGCCTCCGGCGCACGGCCCCGAGCGAGGCCCACTGCCCCCGGTGCCACTACGACCTTTCGGCTCTCGACCCCGAGGGCCTGATCTGCCCGGAGTGCGGCGCCCCGCAGCCGTTCCGCTGCATGGCCTGCGGCTGCGACTTCAGCGGCAAGAACCCGGTCGGCCTCGTGTGCCCGGATTGCTCGACCATTTGGCGCGGCCCCGGCGCACGGGGCGTGAGCGCAACGACCAACAGCCCGGCGGACGAGCCGCTGCACGAGCCCGCCGACTGGGCCGGCCCTCGTTCCTTCGAAGCGTTCCTCAACCGCGGATAAACCGCCAAGCCACTCCGACCGCCAGCACCAGCGCCGGCAGTCCGAGCACGAGCAGCCACCGCACCACCAGCAGGTTCCCCGGCGCGATCGGCGGCACGAGCGGCACCGCGCGGGCCGTCGCGCTGGGGGCGATCAACTCATCCTGACCCGCCAGCCACGACACGCACGCCTCGACCAGTTCGAGATTCCCCGGCGCCAGCAGCGGCGTGCGCCCATCGACACGATCGCCCGGGGTCGCGGCGATCGCATCGAAGAACCACGCGTGCGAGGCGACGATGACCGTGCGGTGCGGGGCCGCCGCGCCGGGAAGCCGCCGCTCGACCGCGGCCGCGATCGTCCACGGCCCGGTCGTGTCATCGCGGGCCGAGTCGGGCGCCGGCGGGTTGCGCACCAGCGACCGTTGGTTCGCCGGAACCTGCCTGAACTGGAGCCACTCCGATTCGGCCCACACGTTCCGGCCCTCGTTCTGGACGACGATCAGCGGCGTGACCGTCGCCGCGGCCTTGCCCTCCGGCGCCGGGGCGCTTCGGATCGGCAGCGGCCACATGAAGTACGTCGGCAGCCCGGTGATCGTCCCCGCGATCGGGTGCCGCTCGGCCGGTTGGGGGCCGCCGGGGTCCGGCAGCAGGAAGTCCGGGGTCACGATCGTGCTCTGCGGCGAGCGGAACTGCTGCAAGAGCGGCCGCGCGGTGTCCACCACCACGCCCGCCGCCGCGAGGAACTCGACCATCGGGTCCTTCTCCCCGATGGTCGGGAGCGTCGACGGGTTCACGGTCAGCAGCAGCGGCTTGCCGTCGTTCCACAATCGCGCCAGCGTCGCGGCGAGTTTGCTCATCCGCACGGCGCCCTCGGGTGAGCCGGCCCCGGTCGGGACCCCGAGATAGACGACCGGCCGCTTGCCCGAGGGATCCAGGTTCGTCAGCACCGGCGCCTCGGGCTCCAGCGCCGTCGCCCACTCGACCATGTCGATGCCGCGCAGCGCCAGCCGGCTGCGCAACGCCCGGAAGTACGCGAACTCCGGCCCGATCTTCACCGACTCGCCGTGGACGACCACGAGGATCGGCGGATCGGGGTTGTTCAGCGCGGCCAGGGCTGTGCCGAGCAGTTCCTCGGCACGCACGCGTTGGTCCGCCGCGCGGTCTTCGCCCGCGCCGACGGCGGGGAACAGCGCATCGAAGTCGATCGCCGTCAGGCCCCGCGAACGGGCCCTGGAGGCCGCGTCCACGTCGGTCTCCCGCGGCTCGGCCATCACCACCGCCCCGCCGGATCGCTCCAGCGCCCGCGCGGCGCTGAGGATCGGCGGCGTCCGCAGCGTCTCCAGCACCGCCACGGCCCGCGCCGCCTGGTCGCGGATAAGCAGGGCCGCATCGGCGATCGGCCGCAGCGCATCCCGCAGCCTCGCGGGCGTGCGATCCGACGAGGCCGACCCGCTCAGGTCCCGGTGCAGCGCCGCGGCGTCGTCCGCTGTGCGCACAAGCGGGTCGCGCAGGATGCGGGCCGCCTCATCCACCGCCGGGATCGGGGCCCGGCCGACCGTCCGGCCCAGCGCCTCGCGCGCCTGCTCCGCCGTCGTTCGGAGGTCTTCGGCCAGCGTGCGGGCCATCCCGGCCCGCGTCCGCAGGTAGTCATCGAGCAACTGCATCGCCGGGTCGCCGGCCGTTCCCTGTGTCCGGGCGTGCTCCAGCAACTCCGCCAGTTCCCCCATCTCCGCCGCCCGCGACGCCAGCGAGTCCACCACGCCCTGGACCTGCGTCACCACCTTCTCCAGCGGACCCTCGAACTGCCGCACGCAGCGGTCGAGCATGGCGTCGTACTGCGCCAGTCCCCGCTCCGAGCCCGTGTCGATCCGCGTGATCCGCAGGTGCTTCGACGCCTCCGCCAGCGCCGTCAGCACATCCTCGCTCCGCTGCCGGCTCACCGGGTCGAGCATGCGGAAGTTTCCAGCCAGCACGATCTCGTGCGGCCGGTCCAGGCGGTCCAGCAGCGCCCGCGTCCGCTCCGACAGCCGATGCTCCCGCGTCGCCGTCACGTCGATCCGCGCGTGCAGCCGCGACGTCAGCACCCCGACGAAAACGCACGTCGCCGTGATCGCCAGCAGCAGCGCCGCCGCCCTCGCGGCGTAGCGGATCCGCCGCTGCATCGGCGTCGGCGCCGTGGTGGGGGAGGAAGGGGTGGACATCAGCGCCACCTCCGGGATTGCAGCACGACCGCCGTCACGGCGAGGAACAGGAAACTCCCCGCCAGGAAGAACCCGATGTGCGCCGTGTCGATGATCCCCCGGGCGAAGTCCGCCATCCGCAGGTTCGGGCTCAGGGCGAAGACGATGTCCGCGACGCGCTCGGGCAGCACCGTCGCCGTCCGCGTGATCACCTCCAGCAGCATGAATCCCACCAGCGTCGCCAGGAACGCCAGCGTCTGGCTGCTCGTCAGCGCCGACGCCAGCAGTCCGACCGCCAGGTACAGCATCCCCAGCAGCAGGATCCCCAGATACCCCGCCGCGATCGGCCCCGGGTCGATCTCCGTCAGCATCCCGAGCACCACCGCGTACACGAGGCTCGGCACCAGCATGCTGGCCAGGAACATCACCGACCCGGCGTACTTGCCCGCGACGACCGCCGCCTCGGTCACCGGCGCGGTCAGCAGCGGTTCGATCGTCCCCGTGCGGAGGTCCTCGCTGAACAGGCGCATCGAGATCGCCGGTGCGACGACCATCAGCAGCCCCCACCAGATGTTGAAGAACGGCCGCAGCGTCGCGGCCTCACCCGGCCGCAGCACGCCCCACGCGAACACCGACCCCGCCAGCAGCAGGAACAGCGCGATCACCACCCACCCCAGCGGCGTCCGGAAGAACGACGCATACTCGCGCTTCGCGATGGCCCACACCCGGCTCATGCCGCCCCTCCTTCCCCGCGCGGCCCGGGCGCCCGCGCCCCCGGCCCCGTCACCCGAAGGAAGAACTGCTCCAGCGTCGGTCGCTCCCGCCGCAACTCCCGCACCATCAAACCCCCGTCCCCGCCCCCGGCGCGGTGCAGCGCCGTGGCGATCGCCTCGCGCAGGTCCGGCGCCGTCGCGTGCGGCGTGACCACGCACCGCGTCCACGCCGGCTCCCCGGCGACAGGTGTCGTTTCCACGCCCGCCACCCCGCTCACCGCCCGCAGCACCGCCGCCAGCCGCTCACCCCCGCCCTCGCCCGCACGCACCTCGGCGACGCACGGCGCATCGGCCGCC
>CALAFV010000366.1 GCA_937891445.1 uncultured Phycisphaerales bacterium
GGATCGGCTCCGCTGCGCGCGTGACGCGCAGCGGCGCGGGGCGGAAGTCGAAGTGAGCCGGCGCCCGCCGCCGGTGCCGAATGACCTCGCGCACGGTCGCCTCGGTGATGCGGCGCTCCGCGGCGTCCAGATCGATCGCGAACCCCGCGTCGTACGCGAACATCACCGAGCACGTGCCGGCGCCGATGCGCCCCGCCGCCGCGCCGCCGTCGCCGGAACTCACGCCGACCGTCGGTTTCACGCCCGCCGTGGTCACTGTGCCCGGTCCTCCGGCCCTGCGCCTCCCGCGCCCCCGTCGCGCTCCTTGCCGAGCGTACCCCCGGCCGCCGCCCCGGGCCCGGCGGCGCGTGCGTCCGCTTTCACGTCCCACCGCGCCGGCTCGTCGCCCGAGCGCGGCATCAGCAGGGCCATCGACGACATCGCCGTCCCGTACGCCGCCGACCGCGGGAAGACGCGGTGGTTCCACGTCCCCTCCGGCGAGCGGGTCGCGAAGATCAGCGCCGCGAGCCGGCGCCGGTACTCCGGCCGCTCGCGCCGCGGCAGCAGTTCGATCGCCTGCGCGGCGTAGTAGTGCGCGTAGTAGAAGTAGTACGGCGCGATCCCGTACGGCCCCTGGTGCGTCCCCGGCCGCGCCCGCCGTTTCTCCAGCCACTCCCAGTGCACGATGAACGCATCCACCGCGGCCCGCACGTCCGCGGGCGTCGCCCGCCCCGCCAGCGCCAGCGTCGCCTGCGTCGCGACCATGCGTCCGACCGCGCCGGGAACGCCGTCGCCCGAGCGCTCGCCCGCCTCGCCCGAGTACACCACTGCGCCGCTGGGCATCAGCGCCCGACGCAGCGCCCCCAGGCCGCGCTCGACCACGGCCTCGTCCACCGCGTACCCCTGCCGCCGCGCTTCGAACAGCGCCTGAAGCGTCGGCGCGGTCATGAAACTCGACGCCGGGGCCACCGTGTCGCGCCCCGGCGGCCGCGCGTAGTTCCACCCGCCGGCCTGCGGGATCTCCGTCTTCTGGATCGCGTCGATGTAGAACGCGATCGCGTGCTCCACCGCTTCCGCCTGCCCCTCGGGAACGTGCCCGGCCCGCTTGAGTTCCAGCAGGAACGCCAGGCCGTACGTATACCCCCACCCGCGCACGTCGTACCCGCCGTCGTAGTCCTTCTCCGACATCAGCGGGTGGTCCACGCCGCGGCAGACGAACTCGCACGCCCGCGCCACGGCCTCGCGCCGCTGAGCGTCCGCCTCGTACCCCGGCGCGCGGAGGAGCGCCGTGGCGCAGATCGCCGTCCCCCCAACGCGGTAGCCGATCGGGATCTGCCCCCGGACGCGGTACACCCCCTCGTACGGCCACTCCGCGCGCCCCTCCCCTTCCTGCGCCTGCAGCAGGAACTCCGCCGCCCGCGCAACCGCGGCGTCGATGTCAACCTCCGCCGCTTTGGCCGCCGCGGCCGGTTGCGAACCGGAGCCCGGCCCGGTGTGCGCGCCCGCAGCGAGCGTCAACGCGCCGGCCACCAGCCCCGCGATCAGCACGCCGCGTCGGATCATGGGCTCTGCTCCTATCCCCCGTTTCCGCTCCCCTGCCCCTCGACGCCGTCGGGATCACGATACCGTACCGCCGCACGCGCCGCACCAGCGAGGCCGCATGAACCCGACGGCCGATCCCGCTCGCCCCCCGTGCCCGCACCCGCTGCGCCGCCGCCTGTGCGCCTGCATCCTGCGCCACTGCATGGGACCTCACGAGCGGGCCCTCGAGCCCCACCGCCGCGCCCTGCTCCGCGGCCTGGCCGGCAATGTCGTCGAGATCGGCCCCGGAACGGGCGTGAACATCCCGTTCCTGGCCGCCGGCGCGGCGGGCCCCATCATCTACACCGCCATCGAGCCCAACACGCTGCTGCACGCCGATATCCGCGCCGCCGCCGAGGCCGCGGGCTTCACCGCGCACATCCTCCCCACGTCGATCGGCCCCGGGCGCCTTGACCTCCCCGACGCCTCGGCCGACGCCGTTGTGTGCACGCTGGTCCTCTGCTCGGTGCCCGACCCGGACGCGGCGCTCGCGGAAATCGCACGCCTGCTGCGCCCGGGAGGCCGGCTGATCATCATCGAGCACGTCGCCGCCCCGCGGCGGACGGCGCTGCGGGCCATCCAGCGGATCGTGCGCCCGGTCTGGCGCGTCCCCGGCGACGGATGCGACCCGGCCCGCGACACCGAGGCGACCCTCCGCCGCGCCCCGAACCTGCGCATCGAATCGCTCACACGGTTCCGTGCCCCCATCCCGGTGGTCAGCCCGCACATCGCGGGCGTGCTCGTGCGGGTGTAGTCCGCGGCCCCGCCGCCCCGCATGAAACCGGTCCGCGCCGCGGCCCGCAACAATCGCCCATGCCGGCCCCCGCGCCCCTTGCCGCCCTGGTGATCGCCCTCGCCCCACCGCCGCCCGCGACTCCCGCCGCCACGCTCGCCACCCCGACCCGCGCCGGCCTCACGCTCGCCTGGCGCCGCTTCGACCACGCTGTTTCCACGCTCGACCTTTCGGATGAACAGTTCCTCGAAGCGGGCCTCGCCTTCGACCGCGCCAGCGCCGCCCTGCTCCGCGGCGGCCCCACTGCCGTCTACCGCGGCATCCTCGAAGCCACCGACGCCCTGCTGCTCGACAACCCCGATGCCCCCGCCGCCGTCGCCGCCCGGACGCTCCGCCTTCGCATGGACCCGCCAGTCTTCATCCGCGGCGACACACAACCCCCGCGCCTCCGCTTCGACCGCTTTTTCGAAACCGATGCCCCCGCCGAACCGGTCGCGCTCACCGTCCGGCTCATCCCAACACCACCGCACGCCGGCGACGCACCCGTCGCCGCCTCAACATTCAATATCCTCGCCACCCCCTCCGGCCCGCCTCCGGACCCACTCTTGTGTCCAATCCCCGACGGCGGCTTCGCCCCCGGCCGCTACACCGTCGAGATCTGCCTCCCCGACGCCGCCGGATGCCGCGTGAGCGCGACCTGGACCGTCGTCCCGACCCGCCCCGAGACCGTCCGCGACCGCATCGCCGCCGCGATCGACGATCTGGAGCGCAAAGGCCGGCTCGCCGACCCCGCCCTGTCCCGCGCCGCGGCGGTACTCCGCTCGCGCAACGCGCTGCTGACCTCGAACCCCTCCACCAACGACCCCGCCCACCTCGACGCAGACCTCTCACGCCTCCCCGACCAACTCACGCAGGAACTCGCGGCGCTCGAGTCGGGGCGCAACCCCTACGCCAACTACCCCGGCCACCTCTGGCGCACCGTCCGCATCGCCGATGCGGACGTCCCCGTGCGCATGTTCAACCCGCCGCCCCCGCCCGGCGAGGCCGCCGCCCCGCCGCGCCCGCTGGTGATCGCCCTCCACGGTGCCGGCGGCGACGAGTCCACTTTCCCCGAGGCCTACGGCGACGGGATCATCACGCGCCTCGCCGCTCAACACGGTTTTGTGCTCGCTGCCCCGCGCACCGGCCCCTTCGCCGCCGATCCCGCCTTCTTCGACGGCCTGCTCGCCGCGATCACCGCCGACTACACCATCGACCCTGCCCGCATCTACGTCCTGGGCCACTCCCTCGGCTCCGGCGTCACCGGCGCCTGGGCCGCGGCCCGTGCGGACCGCATCGCCGCCGCCGCGTGCATCGCCGGCTTCACCGCCTTCGACCCCGAGCAGCGCACGTGCCCCACGCTCGTCGTCGTCCCCGGACGCGACGGCCTCATCAAGCCCACCCGCGTAATCAACGCCGCGCGGGCCGCCGCCGCGGCGGGCGCGCCCATCGAGCCCCTGTTCCTCCCCGACCAGACGCACACGCTCGTGGTCGGCACGATCCTCCCCGAGGTCATCCCCTGGCTGCTCAAGCACGAACTTTCCGATGCGCCCGATCCGCCGGCGCGGTAGACTGGCCCGGTCCCGCCCCCCGTCGCCGCACACCCGGAGGCTCCCATGTCCATCCGCCCCCTCGCCACCCTCGCTCTGGTCGCCGTCGTCGCGGTGCTCGCCGCATGCGAGCCGAAAGTGACGCCGGAGAACTTCGAACAGATCACCGAGGGGATGACCATCGCTCAGGTCGAGAAGATCCTCGGCCCGGGCGAAGAGGAGGCCGCCGCGGGCGGAACGTCCATCGGCGGCAGCGGCATGCTCGAGGGCGCCCGCGCCAACGCGGCCCGCACCTTCATCTGGAAGGAAGACAACCGGCAGATCATCGTCGTCTTTCAGGACGGGAAGGTCGTGAACAAGTACAGCATGGGCTTCTGACGCCCGCGGAACCCACCCGTCCCGACCGCCCCCCCCGGCGACCCGCCGCGGCACGTTCCCTCCCGCCCCGACGGGGGGTATACTCAGGGCCCAAAGGGCTTGTAGCTCAGGTGGCTAGAGCGTACCCCTGATAAGGGTAAGGTCGCTGGTTCGAGTCCAGCCAGGCCCACTTCCCCCCCTCCTGCCCGTCGCGTCACGGCCACGCCGCGCCCCCCGCAGCGGGCTATTCCGGCGGCCCCGACCCACGACGCCCGGCGGCGCTGAGGCCCCCATCCAACCTGCATGAGCGTCGGCCCGAGCCATCCCGCCCCGAGCGACCGGCCCCGGCCCTCGTCCGCACCCGCCGCCGGCCCTTTCGCAGACCTCTCGGCCAACCCGCGCCTCCCGATCCTCACCGACCTGGTCCACGCGCTGGCACAGCCCGACGGCTGGCGCGGCCCCCTCGACCCCTTCATCGACGCCCTGCGCCGCGCGCGCCGCCCCGAGACGTACATCTGGCTCTCGACCCGCGGCCTGCCCCGCGGCCACTTCCGCATCGCGCGCTGGTCCGCCCCCAGCGGCGGCGCCCCCGTGTCCCTCCCCGAGGCCGACCCGTGGGGCGACGTCTCGTCGCTTCCGGTGCACAGCGCCGGCTTCCTCAGTTGTGTCGTCGCCACGCCCGAGCCCAAACTCGCCCGCGGCCTGCACCTCGACGACGACCCGCTGCTGGGCGACGAACTGGCGCGCATGGGCTCGATGGCCGCCGCGCCGTACTTCGACGCCTCCGGCCCCGTCGCGTGGACGCTCATCTTCCACCCCGACCCCGACGGCCTTACCGAAGCGGACCTCGAGGACGCGGTGCTCAAAACCGCGCTGATCGGCACCATGGCCGGCAGCATCGCCGCCGGGCGCGATCTGCAGCGGGCCACCGCGTGGATCCAGAGCGAGATCGATCAGATCGCCGACATCCAGCGCTCGCTGCTGCCGCAGGAGGAGCCGGACATCCCCGGCCTCTCCTTCGCCGCGCACTACGCGACCTTCGACCGCGCCGGCGGGGACTACTACGACCTCCTCCCGCTGCGGCAGGCCGAGGGCCAACTCGCCCTGCCGCGCTACACCGAGGACCTCGCCAGCCCGTGGGCCATCATCCTGGCCGACGCCTCCGGCCACGGCCCATCGGCCGCGGTCGTCACGGCGATGCTGCACTCGATCCTGCACACGGGCCTCACCATCACGAACGGGGTCATCGGCGCCCCGCCGGTGCCCGTACCGGTCGAGCGCCGCCGCCGCCCGCAGCCCAGCCCCGCCGCGCTGCTCGAGGCCCTGGGCCAGCGGCTCTTTGCACGCCGGATCGGCCCCGGCGGCGGGCTGTCGTTCGTCACCGCCTTCCTCGGCATCTACGACCCGGTCGCCCGCACGCTCACCTACGCCAACGCCGGGCACCACCCCCCGCTGCTGCGCACCCGCGGCTCGCGAGAGGTCACGCGGCTGTGCCCCGCGGACGCCCCCCCCGGCACGCCCCTTGGCATCCGCGACACCGTCGGCGCGACCGACTCGGTTCTCCACCTGGAGGATGGGCACACTCTTGTGCTTTATACCGATGGCGTCGTCGAGGCCCCCGGACCCGGCGACCGCACCCTATGGGGCGCCGAGCGTCTCGCCGCCGCCGTCGCCAGCGGCCCAGATGACCCCCGCGCCCTGACCGCCCACCTCGTCCGCGCCCTGCGCGCCCACGAGGCCGGCCAGCGGCCGCGCGACGACCAGACGATCCTCGTCCTTCAGGCCGTCTGATTTCCCTCACACTCCCCTGCCCGGGCGGGGCGGTCTTGCCCCGGGGCGGGTTTCCACTTGCGATCACCAGCGCCGCGCAGTACAGTCGCCCCGACCCCGTCGCTCAGGATCCACGATTCCGAGGAAGCAGGCCGCTTCTTGGCCCGTCACAATCCGGAGGTCAATCATGCCCGCCGCATCCCTGCGCCGCGCGCTCGCGGCGGCGTTTGTCTTGGTCCCGCTCTACCCGGCCGCACCCGCCGCCGCCCAGTGCAACCCCCAGTGGAACGAGGGGTTCGCGCCCCTGGGCCCGCAGGGCATCCGATCGCTCGCCGTGCTGCAGGAAGGATCGGAGGAGGTGCTGTACGCCGGAGGCGACTTCGACGGGGTCTCCGACAATCCTCAGATCGGCCTGGCCCGCTGGGACGGCTCACGCTGGACCCCGATCCCCAGCGACCGCGAGGCACAGGTCACGCGCCTGGCCGTCTACGACGACGGGCTGGGTGGCGGACCTGCCGTCTTTGCCGCCGGCAGTTTCCGCACCGGCCATCGGCATGATCCACGATATCGTGGCATTCGACGCGGGCGACGGCCCGC
>CALAFV010000367.1 GCA_937891445.1 uncultured Phycisphaerales bacterium
CTGCCGGGGTGTTATGCGCGGCCGCGGGGGGAGATTCTGCTGGCGTTTGAAGGGTATGAGGCGGTGGGGTGCGTGGCGATGCGGCCGCTGTCGGCGGACATCTGCGAGATGAAGCGGATGTACGTGCGGCCGGCGGGACGCGGCAGGGGGATTGGGCGGATGCTGGCGGAAGGGATCATCGCGGCGGGGCGGGAGCGGGGGTATCGGGCGATGCGGCTGGACACAGGGGCGACCATGGTCGCGGCGGCGCGGTTGTACCGGTCGCTGGGGTTCCGGGAGATCCCGGCGTACAACGAGGACCCGGTGCCGGGGACGATGTGGTTTGAGTTGATGCTTTAGCGCCTTGCGGGGCCGCGGCGTGGGCGGCTATGGTCCGGCCGATGCGGCGCGAGAGCCTGCCGAGCGCGCGGGTCGTGATCGGGATTGTCCCGGCAGTGGGGGGGCGGCGGTGAGCGACCGTGCGGGTGATCGTGAGGCAACGCCTCCGCCGGCGGTTGAGTCGCCGCACGGGATGGAGGCCGCGGAGGTTCTGGCGGCGCTGGGGACGGACGCGGAGCGGGGGCTGTCGAGCGCCGAGGCGGCGGCGCGGCTGGCTCGATACGGATGCAACGAACTGGAGGCGGAGAAGCGCGTGCCGCCGTGGCGGCGGCTGGTGGGGCAGTTCCGCGATCCGCTGGTGATTCTGCTGCTGGTGGCGACGGGGATCTCCGCGGCGGTGTGGGGCTTTGAGCGGGAGCAGTCGCTGCCGTACGAGTCGCTGGCGATTCTGGCGATCGTCATCATCAACGCCGTGATGGGGTTTGTGCAGGAGTCGCGGGCGGAGTCGGCGCTGGCGGCGCTGCGCACGATGTACGCCGCGGAGGCGACGGTGATCCGCGACGGGGAGCGGCGGCGCATCCCAGCGGCGGAACTGGCGCCGGGGGACATTGTGCTTGTCGAGGAGGGGGACACCGTGCCGGCCGATGCGAGGTTGCTCCGCACGGCCGGGCTCCGCGTGGCGGAGGCGGCGCTGACGGGGGAGAGCCTGCCGGTGCACAAGGGGACCGCACCGGTGGCGGCCGATGCGGCGCTGGGGGACCGGGACAACATGATCTTCAGCGGCACGGCGGTCGCCGCGGGGCGTGGGGCGGCGGTCGTGACGGCTACGGGCATGGCCACGGAAATGGGTCGCATCGCGGGGATGCTGACCGCGACGGCGGACCAGGAGACGCCGCTGCAGCGCGAGTTGCGGCGGACGGGGCGGCTGCTGGGGGCCGTGGTGATCGGGATCGCGGTGGTGATGATCGCGACGACGCTCCTGGTCGAGGAGGTGAGCGGGCTGGGGGCGCTGATCGACGTGCTCATCATGGGGGTGGCGCTGGCGGTGGCGGCGGTGCCGGAGGGGCTGCCGGCGGTGACGACGGCGGTGCTGGCGCTGGGGGTGCAGCGGATGGCGCGGCGGCGGGCGATCGTGCGGCGGCTGGCAGCGGTGGAGACGCTGGGGGCGGCGACGGTGATCGCGTCGGACAAGACGGGGACGCTGACGCGCAACGAGATGACGGTGCGGGCGGTGGTGACGGCGAGCGGGCGCGTGACGCTGACGGGGACCGGGTATGCGCCGGAGGGGGAGATTCTCGCGGAACCCGGCGGCGGGGGGGTGAGCGGGGCGCTGCGGGAGGAACTGCGGCGCGTGCTGATCGCCGCGGATCTGGCGAGTAACGCGACCGTGCGGCAGGTGAATGGGCGGTGGGTGGTGCAGGGGGATCCGACGGAGGGGGCGCTGGTCGTTGCGGCGAGGAAGGCGGGGGTGACGGACGAGTCGCTTGAGGAGCGGTTCGAGCGGGCCGGGGAGGTGCCGTTCTCGTCCGAGCGCAAGATGATGAGCACGCTGCAGAAGGACGCCGGGCGGGTGCTCGTGTTCACGAAGGGCGCGCCGGACGTCGTGCTGGCGCGGTGCACGGCGGAGGCGGTGGGCGAGGGGCCGTTTCGGGCCCGGCCGCTGACGGAGGAGCGGCGGCGCGAGATCCTGGCGACGAGCGACGAACTGGCCGGGCGCGCGATGCGGACGCTGGC
>CALAFV010000368.1 GCA_937891445.1 uncultured Phycisphaerales bacterium
GCCAGGACCGCCTGATGAGCCAGAAATGGATCCAAAGCAAGCGCTGGGATGACCAGTACATCCCGCGCTGGGCGTGGCCCGTCAAGGCGGTGCTCCGCGCCCTGAGTTCGATCTGGCTGGCGGTCATCCTGCTGACCATGGTCGCCCTGTACGGCGCGCTGGCGAGCGTGCCGATCGGGCTGATCGCAGCGGCGCCAACGTACGCGCTCTACGGGCTGTCGCTGCTGGCGGCAATCGCGGTGGTAGCGGGGGTTCCGGCCTTCGCGGCGTCCGCGGTCCTGCGGCGGGCGGGGGCGCGGGGCGGGGCACGGGTGACCGCCTCGCTGATCCTCTTCGCGGTCCTCGCGGCGGGGACGTTCCTGATCTGGCGCGAGGCCGCGTGGCCGCGGCTGCGGTACGACTTCGGCACGGGCCAGGGATTCATGCTCTTTGCCGACTTCGTCCAGCGCTACAGCGCGACGACGCTGCGGCGGCTGCCCGGCATGGAGATGTCGGAACTGGAGTTCTACTCCTGGTGGCCGCTGAAGGCGATCCTGCTCACTTTCGTGCTCAACCTGATCGTGGCGACGGTGCGCCGGATCGAGTTCACGTTCGTGAACATCGGCGTGCTGACGGTGCACGGCGGGATCGTGGTGATCGCGCTGGGGAGCATCTACTACGCGGGCGCGAAGCAGGAAGGAGACATGTTCCTGCTCGCCGGTCCGCCCGATGCGCAGGGGAACCCGACGCCCGGGCCGGAGCAGGACGGCTTCTTTGACAACACCCAGGTTGTGCTGTGGGTGGGGCGCGGCCGGGGCGAGCACCTCGAGCAGCGGCCGATCCGACGCCTGCCGCGGTACAACGACTACAACCTCAACGCGCTGGAGATCCCCGGCGAGGAAGAGGCCGCCGCGCGGCATGACCGCGGGCGCAAGCTGAGCATCCCCGTGCCGCCGCCGGATCGACGCGGCGCTGCGCCGGCAGTGGACGAGGACTTCCGCTTCGAAATCGTCGGGTACGCGAGTTACGCGACGCTTGAGTCCCGGTGGATCGCCGCCCCCGCGCCGACTTCCGGCGAGGCCGCGACGCCGATGCGGCGGCTTGATCTGGTCAGTTCGCTCCCGTCGGCCGGACGGCCTCAGACCGTGAACGCGGAACAAGGCGGCGGCGAGGTCGTGCGCTCGCTGACGCTGCTGCCGGACCTGCCGGCGGAGCGCATCGCGACGATGGCCGGCGCCATCGCCGTCGAATACGGGAGGAGCATCCCGGAGCAGCGGTGGCGCGATCTGGGCGAGGTGCTCCCCGAAGGAGCGCACCACGGTCTGATCGTCGAGGTCCCCCGCGCTGACGGGGAGGAGCCGGAGCGCCACGTCTTCGCCGTCGAGCCGGGGACGCGGATCGAAGTCGGCACGACGGGGTACACGGTCGAGGTCGAGGACCTGACGCCGCAACCTCCGTTCCCGATCATCACGCCGGGGTTCCAGGGGGCCGAGTCGAGCGTGGCGATCGTGCGCGTGACGCCGCCGGCGGAGTCCGGAGCGCCCGCGTTCACGCGGTACGTGTACCACCGCTTCCCGGAACTGGATCAGGACATCGTTGGAGCAGGGAGCGCGACGCAGGGGGGACGGCCGGCTCGCCGCGCGGCGGATCCGTCGATCCGCATCGCGTACGTGGACGCATCGATGCTCCAGGTGTACCTCGACGAGATCGAAGGTGACGAGGGCGCCGTCCGTGCGATCGTCCGTCTTCCCGGGCGAGAGCCCATCGTGTCGGACCGGATCGCGACGGGCCAGACGCTGACGCTGGCGCCGATGGTGGGCCTGCGGCTGGGGGAGCGCTCGCCGCACGCGGTGCGCGTGGAGACGCCTGTCGTCGTCCCGGAGCAACAGCGCGACCGAGAGATGATCGGGACGCACGGATCGGCCGCGGTCGCCGTGCGCATCAGCCTGCCGGAGCAGGGGTGGTCGCGGACGGTGTGGGTCCCCTTCGCGCGGTACTTCGACCTGGCCCCCAGCCTGGCGCGGCGGGTCACCGCGCCGGATGGGCGCGAAGTCACGGTGGTCTTCGGCCGGCTGCGCCACACGCTGCCGGGCCTGCGGCTGCAACTGGCCGACTTCCAGATGTTCCCGTACCCGCACAGCGATCTGCCGCAGGACTACCGCTCGGACCTGATCGTGCTGAGCGCCTGGGACCAGGAGTTGACGGTGCGCTCGACGAGCCTGAACGCGCCGCTGCTGATCCGCGTGCCGTTCCAGCCGATGCGGGGAGCGCCGGCCGTGGTGAATCTGATCGGGCGCCTCGTCTCGCTGGTGGCGCCGAACCAGTACAAGTTCAGCCAGGCGTCGTGGGACCCCGAGGGGTGGCGCAGCACCAAGGCGATGGCGGACGAGGGGCTGATCCCGCGTCCGCGGGCGCGGTACACGATCCTGGGCGTCGGGAACAACCCGGGGATCTACGTGATCGCCGCGGGGGCGGTGATGATGTGCGTGGGGATCCCGTGGGCGTTCTATCTCAAGCCGTACCTCGTGCGCCGGCGCAAGCGGCGCATCCAGGCGGAACTGGCCGCGGCTCGCGGCGCGGCCGCGGAAGGAGCAGAGCGATGAGGCCAACACCCGCTGCGGCACATCAAACCGCCCGGACCGTCGCGCTGGCGCTGCTCGCGATTCTGCTGGGCCTGCTCCGGCCGGGCGCGGCGTGGGCGCAGACCGCCCCGGCGGGGAACGCGCATCCGGAGACGCAGATCGTCAACGACGGCGGCGCCGGGACCCCGTCGCGCAACCCGTTCGACTTCACCGCGGAGGAGGCGCTCCGGCCCCCGCCGACGCCGGCGCAGAAGCACGCCTTCGCGCAGGCCGTGGACCTGGAGCCGCTGCGCGACCTGGCCGTGTTCCACAACGGGCGTGTGAAGATCCTCGACACGCTGGCCCGCGAAACCGTGCGGGCGATCACCGGGCGCAAGGACTACTTTGAGGTCATCCGCCCGGAGGAAGCGGGCGCCGAGCCGGAGGGCAAGGCCAAGGGGATCAAACTCACCTACGACCCGCTCTTCACGCTGCTGGACCTGTCGATCGACCCCC
>CALAFV010000369.1 GCA_937891445.1 uncultured Phycisphaerales bacterium
GGATGGGGAGATGGTCAGATGACCCCGCCGGTTGTCGTGCGGGAGGGTGTGCGCACCGGCGTCGTCGTGGGGGGCGGAGATCAAGCCGCGCGGCTGCGGGCGCTTGCGGGGGCGGCGCGGGTTGCGGGCTCGCCGGGCGTTGCGGCTGTAGCGCCGGTAGAGGCGGCTCCGCAGGCTCGGCCGACGCGGCGGTCGGCCAAGATTGTGGCCGTGTCGTCGGGGAAGGGGGGCGTGGGGAAGTCGAACGTTGCGGTGAATCTGTCGATCGCGCTGGCGTCGCCGCCGTATGGGCTGCGCGTGACGCTGCTGGATGCGGACCTGGGAACGGCCAACGCGGATGTGCTATGCGGCGTGATGCCGCGGGCTCGCCTGGAGGAGGTGGCGGCGGGGGTGCGGTCCATGCGCGAGATCGCGGTGGAGGCGCCCGGTGGGTTCCGCCTGGTGCCGGGGTCGGCAGGGATTGCGCGGATGGCGGACCTGCCGGCGGTGCACCGCGAGCGCTTGGTGGCCGCGGTGTCGGAACTCGAGGCGGATGCTGATGTTGTGATCGTGGACACCGCCGCGGGGGTCGGAGCAGGGGTGACGTCGTTCTTGCGCTTGGCTGACCTGGGTGTGGTGGTAACGACTCCGGAACCGCCGGCGATCGCGGATGCGTATGCGTTGGTGAAGTGCGTCGCCGGGCGGCGGGGTCAGGGGGCGGAGCACGCTCGGGCAAGCACGCTGGCGCTCGTGGTGAACCAGGTGGCGGACGCGGCAGAGGCCGCGGCGGTGCACGCCCGGATCGCCGGGGTGTGCGCGCGGTTTCTCGGACTGGCTCTGCCGATGCTCGGGCATGTGGCGCACGATTTGCGGGTGGTCGCGGCGGTGCGGCAAAGGCGGCCGCTGCTGGTCGTGGACCCGCGGGCGCCGGCGAGCCGGGATGTGCGGGCGGTGGCGGGTGCGGTGGCCCAACGGCTTGGGGTGGGGGCCGCGCGGGCCGCAGCAGGAGGGGTGGGTCGGGGTCCGTCGGGTGAGCCGGCGGGCTCACGGCTGAGGGGTCTGTTTGCGCGGCTGCTGGGCGGGCACGAAACCGTGCCTGCGCCGGATTTACTCAAGACGGTCTGATGGAGTGGATCGGGGCCCGGGAAAGGTCGATATCCACGGTCCCGGCGTCATCGGTCCTTTCTCCGATGCCGGAGTTTGAGGGAGCAAGCGCGGCGTGACGTCGGGCGGACCCACGAAAGTGATCGCGGCATCACTCGGACTTTCCGCGTTCGCGGTGGCGGTCATCGCGGGTCTGGCTGCGGATAACCCTGCGGGGACGATTCTTGCGCGAGCCCTGGTGTGCATGGCCGTGTGCCACGCGCTGGGGTGGGGGATCGGCGCGGCAGCGGAGCGGGCGGCGCAGGAGGCCGTGCGCGCTTACGAAGCGTCTGGGGGCGGTGCGGGGACGGTTGGGGGGGCCAGCGCGGGCGCGCCCCGGGCTGGTGGAGAAGTCAAGGGAGATTCGCACCAAGTTTCCACACACTGAAGTTTTTGTGCCGGTGCTGCTGGAATCGGGCGGAGCCTGTATACTCCCCCCCGCCCCCTCCAAGGACCGGCTCGTGGGGCACGGAACACAGTAGATCGGCCGCCATGTCCGCGGCCGGACAACTGAAAGATGGTCAAGGAGCGGACCATGTCACGGATGAGAGCGACGGCTGTGGCTGTGAGGAGTGGCGCCCGCGGCGTGCGGACGCACGGGCGGTTCGCGGTTGAGCACGCCGAACCCTCGCTGGCCCCTTCGCCGTACGACTCGATGCCCATCAAGGAAGTCTGGCAGGAATACCGCCGGACGGGCGACAAGGCCATCCGCAACTATCTGATGGAGAAGTATCTCCCGCTCGTGCGCTACAACGCCGAGCGGATCGCCACGCGCCTCCCCGACGAGGTGGACATCCAGGACCTGATGTCGGCCGGGCTGTTCGGGCTGATGGACGCGATCGATGCGTTCGACCTGGATCGCGGCGTGAAGTTCGAGACGTACTGCGCCCCGCGCATCCGCGGCGCCATTCTCGACGAACTGCGCGCGATGGACTGGGTACCCCGCCTCGTGCGTCATCGCACGGCGCGCGTCGATCAGGCCCGCCAGCGCTTCGAAATGGAGCACGGGCGCGAGCCGACCGAGGAGGAACTGGCGCACCTGCTGAACCTGGAGGGGGAGGAGTTCGACAAGTTTGTGCGTGACTCGTCCGCGGTGAGCACCTTCAGCCTGACGCGGCGGTGCTTCCAATCCGACGGCTCCAAGGATGTGCGGGAGATCGACGTGATCAAGGACGAGTCCCAGCGCAATCCGTTCTCGGATGTGCAGCGCAAGGACATCAAGGAACTGATCACCAAGGGCCTCTCCCGGGCCGAGCGGCTGATCGTCATCCTCTACTACTACGAGGAAATGACGATGAAGGAGATCGGCGCGACGCTGGACCTTTCCGAGAGCCGCGTGTCGCAGATGCACTCGTCGATCCTGGCCCGCCTGAAGGCCCAGATGCAGCACCGGGCCCGCGAACTGGAGCCGGTGGAGTAATCGCCGCCGGGTCGCCGCGGACGAATCATGTGTTCCCCCACTGGGCCGCCGGGTTTCCGGTGGCCCGGTTCCGTTTTGGCGCGGACGCCTGGCCGGATACCCTCAGCCATGGCCGAAACGGTTGCGGCGATCGGATTGGGATCGAACGTCGGGGAGCGGAGCGCCACGCTCGATGGGGCGGTCGCGGCCGTCGGCGCATTGGAGGGGACGCGGGTCGTCCGTGTGTCGCGTTTTGTCGAGACCGAGCCGGTGCGGCCGGCGGGGGCGGGGCCGGAGTTCGAGGCGGGGGGGATGTACCTCAACGGCGCGGCGGTCGTGCGGACGGTGCTGCCGGCGCGGGTGCTGCTGGAGGGGCTGCTCGCGATCGAGCGGCGGTTCGGGCGGGACCGTGCGAAGGAGGGGCGGTGGGGGCCGCGGACGCTGGACCTGGACCTGCTGCTGTATGGTGACGCGGTGATCCGCGAGGAGGGGCTGGTCGTGCCGCACCCGCGGCTGCACGAGCGGCTGTTCGTGCTCGTGCCGCTGGCGGAGGTGGCGGGCGACGTCGTTGTGCCGACGATGGGCAGAACGGTGAGCGACCTGCTTCGCGAGGCCGCTGCGGAGGTGGGACGGTGAATGTGCGTACGGCAATGGTGGCGGTGGTGGGTGCGGCAGTAGCACACATGTGTGCATTGCCGTCGGTTGAGGCGCAGCCGGTGCCGCTGGACCCTGTGATCGCGCTGGACGATGCGCGGGCCGCGTACACGGCCGCGCCGTGGTGCGAGCGGGCGGTGGTGTCGGTGCGTCGGGTGATGGGCGGGCTGGCGGCGGAACTGGCCGCCGCGGCGGAGGCGGATGCGGCGGGGCTCGGGGCGCTGGCCGGACTGCCGGCGGCACGCGACCGCGCGGAGCGCCGGGCGGAACTGGTCGTCTGCTGGGAGCCAGAGGCGGAAGGGGGCGGGCGAGGGTGGATGGAACTGGGGGAACTGCGCGTGGTGATCGAGAGGGGCGTGCTGACGGCGGTGCACGCGCGCAACGGGCTGGCCTATGTGCAGGAACAACTGGCGGCGGAGGGGGAGCCGGTGACCGCGGCGGCGCTGGGCCGTGTGCTGCCGCCGGTGCCGCTGCCGGGCGTGGACGTTGCGCTGGCGGGCGAGAGGCCCTTGCGCGGCATCACGGCGTACGTGCCGGAGGTGCAGTGGCTCTCGGCGGTTGTAGACGATGCCTCGGACCCGCGCCGGGTCGCGCTGACGGGACGCGGTGGGCACGGCCTGGTGTCGATGACGCTGGAGGCGGCGACGGGACGGATCGTCGAGTTCGCCTGCGACGCCTCGCCACCGGATGCGGCGGGTCAGCAGACGGTCATCGTCGTGCGGACGCAGGCCCTGGCGCCGGCCCGGCGGCCGGAGTGGATGCGGGAGCCGCCGGCGGTCGAGGGGCGCGAGCGGGTCGCATCGCTCCGGCAGTTGGCGCCGGTTCGCCCCACGGAACTGAGGCCGGGGCAGACGGTGGCGGGCCTGCCGCTGCTGACGCGCGAGGGGACGCCGTGGAGCCCGGCGGCGGACCTGGGGGCGGGAGGGATCGGGGGGCTGCCGGGTGAGACGCTGCTGGTGCTGCTGTTCGTGCGAGTCGGGGAGGACCTGGGGGCGTACAGGGACGCGGCGGAGGCGGTGCGGGCCTGGGCCGAGGGGCTCGAAGGGGTGCGTGTCTCCTATCGACCCGTTCTTGTGGTGGACCTTGCCGACCGGGAAGCAGACCGGCGCGTGCAGGAGGCGGCGGGGGTGCTTGGGGACAGACTGCTGTGGACGGCGTCGGGACCGGCGACGATCGATCGCTTCGCGCCGGCGGGGAGCAAGGCGGCGGTGGCGGTGCTGGATGGACAGCGGACGCTCATTCGGAGCGGGGCGGTGGAGGGCGTTGATGGCGTGCGGGC
>CALAFV010000370.1 GCA_937891445.1 uncultured Phycisphaerales bacterium
CCGGTGTCGGCGCTGGACGTGTCGATCCAGGCGCAGGTGCTGAACCTGATGATGGGCCTGAAGGAAGAGTTCGGGCTCACGCTGCTGTTCATCTCGCACGATCTGAAGGTGATCGAGCACTTCTGCGACCGCGTGCTGGTGATGTACCTCGGGCACGTGGTCGAGGAGATGGCGTGCGAGCGGCTGCACAACGAGGACGGGTCGGTCGGGGCGCTGCACCCGTATACGAACGCCCTGCTGGGAGCCAACCCGATCGACGATCCGGATGAGCGGCGACCGCTGACGGTGCTCCAGGGCGACGTGCCCAGTCCGTATGACCTGCCCAAGGGGTGTCCGTTCGCGGGGCGCTGCCCGCGGGTGATGGACAAATGCCGCAGCGAGATGCCGCCGCTGGTGGAGCGGCCGACAATCGGCAACGGCGCCGCGTCGCACAAGGTGGCGTGCTGGGCGGTGTGAATTACCGCGATGACCGCAACTTGCGGCACGCGTTGCAGCCGAGGTGGTGCGTCACGTTCTCAACCTCGCAGCCGCCGAGGATCGCCTCGCCGCCGTCGTGCCAGTCCTTCACGTCGCCGACCGGCAGGCCGTACGCGATCGGGACGGCGTCGAGCGGGCCGTTGCATTGATCGCAACGCGCGGCGGCCCATTCGATGCCGCGCAGCAGGTGCTGGATGAAGCGCTGGTCGCGCCAGACCTCCGGGCGGTGGCCGAGAGCGGTGTAGAAGATGCGCCCGCTGCCGGCCTGGCGGATCCAGGCGAGCGGGTAAGCGCGGCCGGGCTCGGCCTTGGGCGTGGCTGGGTCGAGGTGCATCAGCACGACGTTGTCGGGATTGAGCGTACGGAACTGGTAGATCTCGTCGGCGATGCGGAACGACGTTGCCAGTTCGTCGTTCGGGTCACCGCCGTCGGCGATGAAGGGGTCGGTAATGTAGTGGCCGCGCCCGTCGATGATGATCCGGACGGGTTCGTTCCACGGGTGGCCGTCGAACGTGCCGCCGATCTTCTGGACGTAGATCTTGTCGTCGGCGAGCGTGTCCGTGGCGGAGTGGACGCCGATGAGGGCCCCGCCGGCATTGACCCAGTCGGTGAGCATCTGGGTGTCGAGGGGAAGGCGGCCGGTGGTGTAGAGCATCACGGCGTCGAGCGTGGCGAGTTTCGCCGCGTCGAGGTCGGTGATGTCGTCGGAGACTTCGACTTCGAGCCAGTCGAGATCCTCGCCGAGTTTCTTCATGATCTCGCGCGTCTCGGGAAGGACATCGTGGCGGAAGCCGGCGGAGTGGGTGCAGTAGAACAGGCGCACGGGCTCGGCGCCGGTGCGCTGGCGCGGCTTGACGGCGGGAGCGGGCTTGTCCGCCGGTTGTGGGGCGGGGGGCTCCTGGGCGGGCGTGGCCGGGGGCTGCGCGGCGGCGAGCAGGAGGGCGAAGAGGGCGAGGATCGCGGCGTACATGAATGGTGCTCCTACTCGAACTTCGTGCGGCCGGGGACCGGGACTTCATCGACCGGCAGGTCGCCGAACTCGTACGCGGGCGGGGCGAGGCGCCTGGTCGAGGCGAGCATCTGCTCCCAGGTGATCTCCTGGCCGGTGTAGGCGGACTCGCGGCCCATGATGGCGGTGAGGGTCGATTCGGCGACCTGTCTGGCCTCGTTGATCGGTTTGCCGGATCGGATGGCGGCGAAGAGGTCGGCGTGCTCCTGCACGTACGGGTTGTTGTTCCGCTCCGAGAACCGCCAGTCGTTACCGCCGCCCGTGGCCCCGATGGCCGCGAAACCGGGTCGCAGCGTCGCAACACCGCCGGTGGCGTGGATCACTTCCTCGCAGCGGAAGGCCGTGCCCTCGATCTGGCGGGCCATGCTGAGGACGTGGACATCGCCCGGATAGATGTACTCGACGGCGAAGTGATCGTAGATGTTGCCGTACTCGGGCCCCGTGCGCACCTGCCGGCCGCCCATGCCCAGACAGCGCAGGGGCGTCGCGCCGAGGGCCCAGTTGATCACGTCGAGGTTGTGCACGTGCTGCTCGACGATGTGGTCGCCGCTGAGCCAGCAGAAATAGAGCCAGTTGCGGCACTGCCACTCCATGTCGGAGTATTCGGGCTTGCGGTGGTGGACCCAAAGGCCGCCCTGGTTCCAGTAGCAGCGGGCGGAGATGATGCGTCCGAAGTCGCCGGAACGCATTGCGTCCATCGCGGCAAGGTAACTGGCTTCATGACGGCGCTGGGTGCCGGCAACGACGCTCAAGCCGGCGGCCGCGGCGTCGGCGCCGGCCTGGATCACCGAGTTGACGCCCCAGGCATCGACGGCGACGGGCTTCTCCATGAAGACGTGTTTGCCGGCGTCCACTGCGGCGCGGAAGTGGATGGGGCGGAAGTGGGGTGGCGTGGCGAGGATCACGACGTCCACATCCGTCGCCAGGAGTTTCTGGTACGCGTCGAAGCCCGTGAAGCAGCGGTCGGGCTCGACCTTGGCGCGATCGGCGAAACGCTCGTCGCTGGCGAGGTAGTTGCGGGAGGATTCGAGGCGGTCGGGGAAGAGGTCAGCCAGCGCGACGATGCGCGTCGCGGGATCGGCCTCAAGGGCGTTGATCGCCGCGCCGGTGCCGCGGCCGCCGCAACCGATGACGCCGACGTGGATCGTCTCGCCGCCGCCGGCCCAGGCGGCGCGGGCGATGCCGTGCATCGACGCCAGCGCGGCGGTGGAGACCGCGGCGGAAGCGATGAACTCGCGGCGCGAGAGCGCCGCCTGCGTGGAATCGCGGCGGTCAGCGCCGTTCTGGTTAGTGCTCTTCATCGGGCCTGGTCTCCTTCTGCTCATGGGGTTCCACGGCCTTGGGTTCAGCGGGGACAGGCGGGTCGATCTCGCAGACGACGCGGAAGCCGACGAACGGGGCGTCGGCGAGCCACCATTGGCTCTTGGGGATCTGCGGGTCGCTGGCGTTCCAGTCGGGCGTCTGGGCCTTGCGCGAGTCGGCGCGGCAGTCCGTGGGAGCATCCATGAACGATCCGCCGCAGATGACGGCCTTCCCGTCGGTCGTGGTCGCCCACTCGGCGACATTGCCGTGCATGTCGTGCAGGCCCCACGCGTTGGCCTTCTTCTTGCCGACGGGGTGGGTCGTGCCGCCGGCGTTGTCAGCGGTCCACGCGTGCTCGGCGAGGCAGGCGGGGGAGTCGCCGCAGGCGTACGCCGTGGCCGCGCCGGCGCGGCAGGCGTGCTCCCACTCCGCCTGTGTGGGGAGGCGGTAGCGACGGCCGGTCCTTTGCGAGAGCCACGCGCAGAACTCGGCCGCGCCGTGGTGACTCATCGACAGGGCGGGGTAGCCGGCGTGGCCGTAGCCGCGGTCAGGCGGGATGTACGGGCGGCTGGGACGGCTGACGGCGTCGGCGCCGGAGGGGGAGGCGCTGTCCTCGTCGAGGCGGTAGACGAAGACGTCGTAGAGGTCCCAGGTGATCTCGGTCGTGGCCATGTACAGCGGCGTCCCGCCGGGGAGCGGTGGGATGGGGACCATCTGCAACGTCGCGGTCGTGCCGGGGACGGTCTGCGTGAACGGCTGCGGTTGCGGCTGCGGGTCGTCGGCGCGAGGAGCGGCGCCGGCGCCGGTCGCGGCTGCGATCAGCACTGCGGCAGCCAGGGCGGCTTGCGGGAGGCGGATCGGGCGGGTTAGGCTCCGCCGCTTCGGGGTGCGGGCGAGGGGAACGCCGGGGGCGGGAGTGGAGGGCGGCATGCTGATCGCGTCGGTGGTGGTCGGGATGACGGTCGTGGCCCTGGGCGGGGGCGTGGAAGTCGGGGAGCCCCGGCGGTTCGAGTTTACACAACTGGCGATGGGGGACCGGGCCCGGATCGTGCTGTACGCCACGGACGAGGACCACGCCCGGGCCGCCGCGAAGGCGGCGTTCATCCGGATCGACGAACTCGAGCGGGTGATGAGCGACTATCGGGGGGAGAGCGAAGTCATGATGCTTGCGGCCCGGGGGGCCGAGGGGAGCACCGGGGCGCGGGTGAGCGAGGATCTTTTCGGCGTCCTGCTGTGGGCGAAGGAGGTCGCGGCGGCGACGGGCGGGGCGTTCGACCCCACGATGGGGCCGGTCGTACGCCTGTGGCGCGACGCGCGGCGGACGGGGCGGATGCCCGACGAGGACGCCAGGGCCGCGGCGCTCGCGGCCGTGGGGCACGAGCGGCTTGTGATCGATGAGCGAACCCGGACGGTGCGGCTGACCGCGCCGGGGATGCGGATCGACCTCGGAGGCATCGGCAAGGGGTACGGCGCGGACGCCGCCGCGGAGGTGCTCAAGGGGGCGGGCGTGCGGAGTTACCTCGTTGCGCTGGGGGGCGACATCGTCACGGGGGCAGCACCGCCGGGGGAGGAGGGGTGGCGGATCACCGTCGGCCCCGGCGAGGGACAGGATGTCCTGGTCGAGTGGGCGGCGGTCTCGACATCCGGAGACTCGGAGCAGTTCGTCGAGATCGATGGGGTGCGGTATTCGCACATCGTGGACCCACGGACGGGCCTGGGCGTGGTCGGGGCGCCGCGCGTGACCATCGTCGCCGCCAGCGGCACGCTCGCGGACGCGACGGCGACGGCGCTGAGCGTGCTCGGTGGGGAGGCGCTGGAAACGGCGAAGAGGCTGGGCGTTGAGGCGCGGCTGGATCCGCCGCAAGGGGAGCCGCGGTTGACGGATGGGTTTCCTCGCGCGCGGGGCGCGCCGTTCCGCGGGCCGGGGCCTGCGAAGCCGAACACGCCGCCGCCGGGGTTCCGTGCGCTGTTCAACGGGCGCGACCTGACGGGGTGGACGGGCGTGGCGGCGGACCCGCCGGACCTGATTCGCATGACGCCCGAGGAGCGGGCCGCGGCGGAAGCGACGGCGGCCGCCGAAGCGCCGACGCACTGGACCGTCGAGGACGGCGTGCTGCGGTTCGATGGGTCGTGGATGAGCCTGCGAACGGTGGAGGAGTTCGGGGACGTCGAACTGCTCGTGGATTGGAAGATCGCGCCGGGGGGCGACAGCGGGATCTATTTGCGCGGGTGCCCGCAGGTGCAGATCTGGGACAACGCTGTCGGTTCGGGCGGGCTCTACAACAACCAGAAGAAGGGGTCGCAGCCGCGGCACATCGCCGACCGGCCGCCGGGAGAGTGGAACACGTTCCGGATCGTGATGGTGGGGGACGAGGTGACGGCGTACCTCAACGGCCAACTCGTCGTAGACCGGGCGCCGTTGGAACACTACTGGGACCGGACGGCGCCGCTGCCGGCGCGCGGGCCGATCTGGCTCCAGGCGCACGGGACGCCGCTGTGGTTCCGGAGCGTGTTCATCCGCGAACTGGACGCAGGACCGGCGTCGTCAGCACCCGCCGCTGGTGAGGGCGTCGAGCCAGGCGGTGAGGAACGCTGAAATATCGGTGCTGTTCACTGTCCCGTCGTCGTTGTAATCGCCGTGCAGCGTGCCGTCGGCGAGGCTCGCGAGCCAAGCCGTGAGGAAGGCGCTGATGTCGGTGGAGTTCACCGAGCCGCTGGAGTTCCAGTCGGCCAGGCAGTCGCACTCATCGGGCCGGCCGTTCCGGTTGCGGTCGCGGCTGGCGCCCTGTGCAATGTCGCACGAGTCGGGGAACAGATTGCGG
Source organism: uncultured Phycisphaerales bacterium (assembly GCA_937891445.1). Taxonomy (GTDB): domain Bacteria; phylum Planctomycetota; class Phycisphaerae; order Phycisphaerales; family UBA1924; genus CALAFV01. Next base: position 5,611 of record CALAFV010000370.1, read on the forward strand.
TTGCAGTCGGTCGCGTCGCCGGGCATGAAGTCGAAGCCGGAGGGGGAGAAGATGCCGGTGTCGTCGCCCATGACGTAGGCGCGATGGAAGCGGCCGGTGCTGGCCTCGAACTCGAAGATGCGAATATCGCTGATGTGCAGGCGGTGGGCGTGGGCGCGGCTGACGAAGATGTTGCCGGTAGGGCCGAGGCGGATGCACCAGGGCTCCTCGAGCCAGAGCGTGCCGGGGACGCCGTTGGTGTTCCAGCGCTCCCGCAGGACCGCCCCCGTGGCGCCGTCATACTGGATGATGCGCTCGTCGCCGTTGGAGCAGACCAGGAGATGGCCGTCGGGGCCGAAGAGGATGCCGCGAGGGACCTGAAGGCCGCCGTTGGTGTCCGCGCGGACGAAGGTGCGCACGAAGTCGCCCGTTGCGCCGTCGAACTCGAGAATCTCGTTGGTTGAGGACGTGACGAACAGGTTGCCGCTCGGGCCGAACGCCAGCCCGTGGGGCTGGGACAGCCCGCCCGCGCCGGGCTGCACAAAGGTGCGGAGGAATGCGCCGGTCTGGAGATCAAACTCCAGCACCGCGTTTGTGCCGCGGCTGGCGACCAGCAGCGTGCCGGCGGGCGTGATGAGCATGCACGCGGGATCAGCGAGCCCGCCCGCGCCCGGCGGGACGAGCGTGCCGACGTGCGCCCCGCCGGGGCTGAAGACCGCGATGCGGTCCTGCTGCGCGGATGAGACCAGGATGCGGCGGTCGGGCGTGATGAGCAGGTCCTGAGTGTCGGCGACGTCCGCGGCGCCGAAGAACGCCATGGTGACGCCCGCCTCGGCGTGGCACTCCCATACGCCTGCGTTCATGCTGCTGCCCATGTACACGTTCCAGGCGTGGTCGAGCGCTTCGAAGTCGGTCGGCCCGTCAGGTCCGGAGCATCGCTGGCAGGAATCCAGGACGAGGTTGCGGTCCACATCCAGGGCCATGTTCGCCTGAATCTGGTTGTAGTCCGCGACGCCGTCGCCGTCGCAGTCCCCCTCGCAGGAGTCGGGGATGCGGTTGCGGTTGAGGTCGATGGCCGGGGTGAGGACCGTCTCCCAGGCGTCAGGGATGTTGTTTCCGTTGCAGTCGCTCTCGCACTCGTCGGGGATCAGGTTGCCGTTGATATCCGCGCTGGCGCCCGAGGCGATGTCGGCGGGGTCGAGCACGCCGTTGCCGTTGCAGTCCTCGCACTCATCCGGAATGCCGTTGGCGTTCGCGTCGGCGCTCAGGCCGGCCACGATGTCGGCAATGTCGTCTTCCCCGTTGCCGTTGCAGTCCATCGCGATGCAGGTGCGGGAGAAGATGTGCTGGCGCATGAGGTTCGCGGTGTGCTCGTGGAACCACAGGTCGTAGTTGGCGTCCGAGCCGCTGTAGCCTTGGCCGCAGTAGGACATGAGGGAGCCCCGGCGGGCGGGCGGGATGCCGGTGTGGCAGTTGTCCAGGCCGTAGGCGTCGGTGTGGTTGCTTCCGCAGTTGTGCCCCAGTTCGTGGGCCGTGATGTAGATATCGCGGTTGGTCCACGATGGACGGTCCGGATCCACGAGGTAGCCCAGGGCGTAGCAGCAGAACGAGACGCCGTTGCTCGTGCACAGAGCCGAGAGCCAGGCCTCTCCGGCGGGGTTCATGTCCACGCGACCGGAAAGGAGTTGCGCGGCGTCGCGCTTCACGTGGGGCATCCCGTTGAACACCTGGCCGACCCGGCCCAGGAGGTTGCCGCCGACGTTATACGGATCGGTAGGCGTGTCCCACAGACGCACGAACGTGAGTTTGATCCGGGTGCTGACGTCGCGGATGTAGATATCGGAGACGATGCCGTAAAGTTGGACGATGTAGGTGGCCGCGGCCTCCGCGTCGGGGAAGAGGACGAAGAACTCGTTGTCCGTGTCGACAGCGAGTTGCAGTTGGCGGATGCCGCGCATCGGGCCGCCGCCGCGGAGCGAGACGGGGTCGGCCGGGATGGGCTCGGCGGCCGGACGGTCCGGCTCGCCGGACACTCGGCAGAGCGGGACTGGGAGACCGAGGCCGCCGCCGCTGCGGGCGGCGACCACGGCCAGTTCGCCCTCGCGCAGGCCGCCCGGGACGTTGATCCGGTCGGACATCAGGAACCTCCCCTCGCCGGGGCCGAGGTCGATCCGCGCGATCGAACTTCGCGGCGCCAGCGAGAGGAAGACGTGCGAGGCCGGATACCCGGCGGCGCGGCCGCGGAAGATGACCACGGTCGAGGGGTCGAAGGGAAGGGGGACATCCTCGCCGTCCTCACGACCGAGGACGAAGCGCGTCGTGGCATCGGCGACCGTGAAGGGGTCGAGTTCGAGGTCGATCATGCGGCCGTCGGGGAGGGCGAGGCCGTCGATGCGCACGGGGCCGGAGCGAGAGAGCGCGAGCGTCCATTCCTGTCGATCGAGGGCGACGACAGCGGCGTCCGCGGTGCTCCGCTGGCGGATGAAGGGGCGGACGCTCCCCGGCGCTACGGGCGCAGGGTCGGGCGCGGCGAGGGCAACGGGGACAGCGAGAAGAAGGCCGGCGGCAAGCCGGAGGAGGGGACAAACAGCCATTCGGAGGCTCCTGCGGAACCGCGTGGGTAGCGGTTCATGTCGCAAGATACCTGCGCCCGCGAGCCGGACCAAATCGTCCTCAGAAACGAGGGCGCTGCTGGGGGGAAGGGGGGCCGACGGGCTTTGCGCGAGCGGGGTCGATGGTCGCCGCGGCGGCGAGGACCACGAGAGCGTGACCGCGGAGCATCGTGATGATGACGTAGTTCAGGGCCGCAAGCCAGTCGGCCTTCAGACGCGGCGTCCAGTGGTCGCCCAGGGCCTCTGCGAGGGCCGAGATCAGGGCATCGCGCACCGCCGGATAATGCTCCGGGGTGACGCCGAGCCGCATGTGCTGGGCCCCGAGTTCCATCAGGGGCATCTCGAGCATCTCCAGGCGGTCGGCATTGCGGGCGACCACGGCCACTGCGGCGGCGAAGTGGGCCCGCTGGCGGGTCATGTCCGAAGGGAAGAGGGCCCGAACCGGCGGGTGCAGTTCGAAGAGATTTGTGTAGAAGCGATCGACGACCGCGTCGATCCGGGGAGCGAGGCGGTCGTAGGAGTCGCGGATGCGGGCGGCGCTGGCGCGGTTCAGCCCGGCGGACCCGGCTTGCATCTGATGCGGTAGGAAATCGTGGGGCATACCGGCGGACGCGTGCCGAGGGCGCACAGTCCCGTAGGTCAGTGCGACGAATTGCCCGGGTGTGGCTAAGGGAGGGCCGGGAGATCCCACCGCTTCAATGGCCCCGCCCGGATTCGAACCGGGGACCGAGCGATTATGAGTCGCCTGCTCTGACCGCTGAGCTACAGGGCCGGATCGTCCGAGTGTAGGGCCGGGTCGGGGAACGAAGAGGGCCCGCGCACGGCAGTGCGCGGGCCCTGGTGTGTTGTGGGAGGCTGGGAGCAAGCCCACCGCTGGACGGCGGGTGAGCCGGAACGGGGCCGGCTCAGCAGCCCTCGTTGACTTCCTCCAGCCAGACGGTCAGGAAGGCG
>CALAFV010000371.1 GCA_937891445.1 uncultured Phycisphaerales bacterium
TACCTCGCTCCTCCCAGCCCGCTAACCTCCGGGCACGTTTCCCGAATGAGCCGCCGGCCCCCTTTTCAGGAGACCCGCCAATGCAACCCGCTCTCTGCCTCGTGGTCCTCGCCGTGTCGGCCGTCATCGCGCCCCCGCAGCCACCTTCCCCTCCGACGCCCCCGACGCCGCCCGCGGCCGCCGAACCCATCAGGGCGGCGGCGATCGAGGGGCCCTGGAATGGGGCCGTCCAACTGCCGGGGGCGGCGCTGAAGATCGGGGTTGTCTTCACCAGCGGCGAGGGCGGGCTCGCGGGGACCATCGACATCCCGGATCAGGGCGCCCGCGGCATTGCGCTCGAGGGGATTGCGGTCGAGGGGGACAGCGTGACCTTCCGCCTCGCGGGCGTGCAGGGGGAACCGACGTTCAACGGCACGCTCGCCGGCGACGCCATCACCGGCACGTTCTCGCAGGGCGGGATGTCCTTCCCGTTCGAACTCAAGCGGGGCGAACTGCCGCGGCCGAAGCGACCGCAGGACCCGGTGCCGCCGCTGCCGTACACGCAGGAAGAACTCACCGCGACCAACGGCGACGTCACGCTCGCCGGGACGCTCACGCGGCCGCCGGGTGATGGGCCGTTCCCGGCCGTGATCCTGATCACCGGGAGCGGGCCGCAGAACCGCGACGAGGAGATCTTCGACCACCGCCCGTTCGCGGTCATCGCCGACCACCTGACACGCCGGGGCATCATCGTGCTGCGCTACGACGACCGCGGCGTGGGCGCCTCGACGGGGAGCCTCGCCGGCGCGACGACCGCGGACCTGGCGGGCGATGCCGAGGGGTGGGTGAAGGTGCTCGGCGAGCGGCCGGACGTGGGCGAGATCGGCCTGCTGGGGCACAGCGAGGGGGGCGTGATCGCGCCGATGATCGCTGCGCGCAACGATGCGGTCCGGTTCATCATCACGCTGGCGGGGACGGGCGTGCCGGGGTCGGAGGTCCTGGTCGAACAGAACAGGGCGCTGCTGCTCGCGGCCGCCGCGCCGAAAGAAACGGCCGACGCGGCCGCGGAGGCGGCGCGGGAACTCTTCACCGCCGCCGCGGACGGAGCGGATGACCAGACGCTGCACGAGAAGATCGCCAACCTGGTCCGGATCCAGTCCGGCGGGATGGAGCCGCCGGCGGATGTAATCGACGCGCAGGTGACGCGGCTGCGCGAGCCGTGGCTGTCGTTCTTCCTGAAGCACGACCCGGCGGAAGACCTGCGTCGGGTCAAGGTGCCGGTGCTGGCGCTGCTGGCGGGGAAGGATGCGCAGGTCGTCCCCGAGCAGAACGCGCCGGCGGTCGAGGCGGCGCTCAAGGCCGCGGGGAACACCGACGCGACGGTCCGGACGCTGCCGGAGATGAACCACCTCTTTCAGCGGGCCCGCACCGGGAGCGTGCAGGAGTATGCCCGGATCGAGACGACGATCGAGCCGGAGGTGCTGGAGCAGATCAGCGGGTGGATCCTGGAGCGGTTTGGGCCCGACGCTGGCGACAAGGGTGAGTGATCGCGGGCGGCGTCTTCCGCGTCAGCGCACCCGGCGCGCGATCAGCACGCCCTCGCGGATCGGCACGCACACGGCCTCGAAGTCCGGGTCGGCCGCGACCATCCGGTTGAGGCGGTCGGCGCCGTCGCGGTCGGGGTTCATGCCCGCGGGCTCGTCGATCCACCACGACCCGGCGCCCAGCGCGTTGTCCGCCAGCAGCAGCCCCCCGCGGCGGATCAGCGGGCGGGCGACCTCGAAGTAGCGCGGGTACTCGCGCTTGAGGGCGTCGAGAAAGAGCACGTCGATCGATCCCGGGCCGAGTTCGTTGACGAGTTTGGGCAACTCGTCCAGCCCTGTTCCGCGCCGGATCTCCACGCGCGAGCCGAGGCCCGCGGCTTCGAACTCGCGCTGGGCAAAGTCGGCGTGCCGCGCCTCGGGCTCGATGGTGATCAGGCGGCCGCCCTCGCCCAGACCCCGGGCGAGCCAGATGCCGGAGTAGCCGCCGAGCGTGCCGACCTCGACCGCCGTGCGCCGGCCGCTGGCGTCGCCGGGCGTCATCGACGCGAGGATCATCAGCAGACGGCCGACGTCGGCCGAGACGGCGATGTCCGGCAGGCCCGCGGCGACGGCCCGGGGCATCAGCGTCGCCAGTTGCTCATCCTGCCGCCCGAAGACTTCGCGGAGGTACGCGCCCGTGTCGGCCCAGCGCTGGGGGGTCATGTCCATGCGATCACGGTAGCGCAGCGGCAGCGACCGCATCAGGATGGCAACGCCGATCAGGGGTGCTGAAGAGACGCTGCGCGAACAGTCCGACGCGCGTTTCTCCGGCGCACCGCGGCCGGGGCTGCCGGTCCAGCCGGCTCTCAACCCGGCAAATAGGATAAGGAATGCCGTTCTCCCCCATCCCGGAAATCCTCGACGAACTCCGCGCCGGGCGCATGATCGTCCTGACCGACGACGAGCGCCGCGAGAACGAGGGGGACCTCGTGCTGCCGGCGGAGTTCGTGACTCCCGAAGCGATCACGTTCATGCTCTCGGTCGCCCGCGGGTACCTGTGCCTCTCGCTCACCGAGGCGGACTGCGACCGCCTCGAACTGCACCCCCAGGCCCCGTTCAACACGACCGCCCGCGGCACCGCGTTCACGGTCTCGATCGACGGCCACCCGCGCCACGGCTTCACCACCGGCGTCTCCGCGAAGGAGCGCGCCAAATGCATCCGCATGGTGATCGACCCCACGTCGCGCCCGGACGACTTCGTCCGCCCCGGGCACATCAACCCGCTGCGGTCGCGCGACGGGGGCGTGCTGGTGCGCACCGGGCAGACGGAGGGGTCGGTCGATCTGTGCCGCCTCGCCGGGCTGTACCCCGCCGCGGCGATCATCGAGATCATGCGCGACGACGGCGAGATGGCCCGCGTGCCCGACCTGGAGAAACTGTGCGCGCAGCACAACCTGAAAATGTGCTCCGTGGCGCAGATCATCGAATACCGACTGGCCCGCGAGAGCCTGGTGCGCCGGCTGCCGCCGGTCGCCGGCACGCCCGTGCGCACGCGCGAGGGGACGTTCAACCTCATCGCCTTTGAGTCGCTGGTGGACCCGCTGCCGCACCTGGCTCTCACCGTCGGCGGCGTCGGTGACCTTGGCGGCACGCCGCCCCGCGGCGGGATCGGCCCGGGCGTCATCGAGATCGACGAGCCCGTGCTGGTGCGCATGCACCGGCGGAACATCCTCGGCGACATCTTCGGCGACCTGGAGTCGAGCCCCGACGGGCCGACCGGCGACATCCTCCACAAAAGCATGGAGATGATTCAGAAGGCCGGGCGCGGCGCGATCGTCTACCTCCGCCCCGAGGGGAGCGGCGGGCCGGGGGGCGCCGACACGCTCGCCAACCGCCTGCACACGGTCCGCCGCCACGCCCAGGGCGAGCGCGGCACCGCGGGTCTGGCCCCCCTCGAGCCCGGCTCCGACACCCCGGACTTCACCAACGACCACACCGCCAATCCCTATGCGGTGCCCAAGCACATGCGCGACTTCGGCGTCGGCGGACAGATCCTCCGCAACCTGGGGCTCAGCAAGCTCCGGCTGATCACCAATCACCCCACCGATCTGCCGGGGCTGGAGGCGTTCGGGCTGTCGGTCGTGGAGCACGTGCGCGCGGACGGCTGACCGCCCCCCGACTCCCCCCTTTCGTCTGTCCACAGGCGATCCCCCCTCTTGACAGGACCCTACCGCGGCCGTTACCTTGTTCGGCCGTTGGTCGGACGCGTACCTGCGGTCGCCGGGACGCCGCCCCCACCCATCCACCCCACACTCGCGACCATCCACCACGAAGGAGCAGGAAGGAATGAAGCGCACACGTCTTGCCCTCGGTCTGCTCGCCGCCCTCTCGCTGCCCCTGGTCTCGCTGGCGCAAGAGAGCAAGCCCGCCGCCCAGCCGGAGAAGAAGCCCGACGCCGCGGCTCAGCCCGCCGGCGATGAGATGCCCGACATGGCGGCGATCCCGCTGGGCGCCGAGCACGATCTGCTCAAGCAGTTCGAGGGCACGTGGAAGGCCAAGATGCAGATGTTCATGGGCAGCGAGGTGATGCAGAGCGAGGGGACGATGACCAACACGCTCGTCCTCGGCGGCCGCTTCCTGCGCCAGGAGTTCAAGGCCACGTTCATGGGCCAGCCCTTCGAGGGCCTCGGCTACTGGGGCTACGACCGGGCCGCGAAGCAGTGGGTCACCTCGTGGATGGACACCTGGGGCACGGGGATGATGACCTCGGACAAGAGCACCTACGACGCCGAGACGAAGACCTGGACGATCGACTCGACGTACACCAACCCCGAGACGGGCGCGAAGGAGACCCACCGCGAGGTCATGCGCGTGATCGACGCCGACACGCACGTGATGGACCTGTTCATGGTGGACGCCGCTGGCAACGCCACCAAGACGATGACGATCACCTACACCCGCGTGAGCGGCGGCGAGCAGCCCAAGAAGTAGGCACGCGCGCAGGAAGCGGAAAGCAGGAAACAGGAATCAGAAAGACACCATCAAGCGGGCGCGCGTCACCCAGGCGCGCCCCGCCTCTGTTTCCTCTTTCCCGCTTCCTGCTTCCCGCCCTACAGCCCCCCCACCTCCGGCAGTTTGCCCACCAGCGGCGTCGCGTACTTGATGAAGGCATCCGACACGTCGCTGGTCCCGCGGATGAACTCCGGGGGCATCTTCCGCGTCTTGGCCGCGACGTCGCTGAGTTCCTGGCGTTTGAACGCGGCCCGGTACGGCCGGTTCGACGCCCGCACCAGAGCCACCGACCCACCCGCCACGCCGCGTCCGGCCAGCGCCGCCGCGTAGCGTCCCGCCGCGCGCGCCTCGCGAGCGTCCACCGGGGATGGGTCCGGCCAGCAGCGCTGGACGTACCCGAAGGTGTCCGCCCGCACGCGCGGCGGCTTGCCCGCGGCGTTCTTCACGTTCCGCTTCACCAGGTCCGCGAGCGCATCGCCCAGGACGCCCGTGCCCGAGAGTTGCACATTCCCGTGTGCGTCGATGTCTCCGCCGCCGTTGCTCTGCATCAGCGCCGCCGCGACCGGCCGCCCGCTCTCGTCCTGCACCCCCTCACTGACCGCGACCTGGCACCGCCCCAGCCGCGCGTACACCTCCGCGACCTCCGCGATGAACCGCTCGGTGCTGAACGGCACCTCCGGGAGGTAGATCAGGTGCGGCCCGGCGTCCCGGTCCCTCCCCTGCCGCGCCAGCGCGCTGGCCGCCGTCAGGAACCCGGCGTGGCGGCCCATCACGACGTTGATCTTCACTCCGGGGAGCGAGCGGTTGTCCAGATCGTCGGCGATGAAGGCCGTCGCCACGTACCGCGCCGCCGAGGGGTACCCCGGCGTGTGGTCGTTGCCCATCAGGTCGTTGTCAACCGTCTTGGGGACGTGGAAGCAGCGCAGTTCGTACCCCTCCTGCGCGGCGATTTCGCTGACGATCCGCAGCGTGTCGGAGGAATCGTTGCCGCCGATGTAGAAGAAGTACCGCGCTCCCAGTTCGCGGCAGCGGTCGAGGATCTGCTTGCAATATTCCGCGTCGGGCTTGTCGCGGCTGGAGCCCAGAGCCGCTCCCGGCGTGCGAGCGACCTTCGCCAACACGGCCGGCCGCGCTTTCGACAGGTCCACGACCTGCCCTTTCACCAGCCCGTTGACCCCGTGCCGCATCCCGTAGACCTTCTTCACGGCCGGGATCCGGCGCAGCCCCTCGAGCACGCCGACCAGAGACTGGTTGATCACCGCCGTCGGCCCGCCGGACTGGCCGATCAGCGCGTTGCCCTTGGGGAGCGTCGCCTGCTTCGCCATGGTCGTCCTCTCGTCGGGGTAGTCGGGCAGCGGGGGCGGCGGGTTGAGAGCGGTATGGAAGGGAACCCGCCGCGGGGTGGCATCGTACCCGACCCGTGCGGCCTGCTGCGCCTGGTGGAGTTTTCGGGATTTCACCCGCGGCAGCGACCGGTGCCGCGTGGCGCATGCGGCCCGTGAGCCTCTTTGGTTATGCTGAACACCATGTTGACCCGATCCCTCCGCCGCCCGGCCCGCGCGTTGGCGGGCGGCCTTGCCGCGATCGTGACGGCCGCCGCCCTGGCCGCTTCCCAGCCCCTTCCCCCTGAGCCCCTGCGACCGCCGCCCAACGGGCCGCGGCGCGTCGAGACGGGGTGGCACGCCCTCACCGGCGCGACGGTCCACGTGCGTCCGGGGGAGAAGATCGAGAACGCGACCGTCGTGATGCGCGGCGGGATGATCGTGTCGGTCGAGGCCGGCGCCGCGCCGCCGGCCGGGGCGACGGCTTGGGACTGTTCCGGGCTGCACGTGTACGCGGGGTTCATCGAGCCGTTCCTTGAGGTGGATGCGCCGCTCCCCGCGGCCGACTCGCCGGGTGTCCACTGGAACCCGCGCGTGACGCCGCAGCGCAGCGCCCTCGACGGCGCGCGCGGGCGGGGATCGCCGGTCGAGCCGCGCACTGCGGAGACCCTGCGCTCGATGGGATTCACCGCGGCGGGCGTAAGCCCTCGCGGCGGGCTGTTCCGCGGCATGGGCGCCGTGGTGTCGCTGGCGGAAGTTCCGAGCGACCCCAGCCTGCCGGAGGCGGCCGTCTATCGCGAGCGGGCGTTCCACGCCGTGTCGTTCGATGGGCGCGGAGGCGGGCGGGCCGATGGCCCCATCGAGCGCTGGCCGAGTTACCCGGGGTCGCAGATGGGCGCCATCGCGCTCATCCGGCAGACGCTCAGCGACGCGGACTGGCTCGCGGAGTGCCGCGCAGCGCTCAGCGGGCCGAACCCGGACCAGGCGGAGGCGGCGCGGGCCGCGGGATTCGACCGCCTGCCCAACTGCCTCGACGTGCTGGCGCCCCCGCCGCCCGAGCCCGAGTTCGAAGTGGATGAGTTGGCGGAGACCAGCGCGACGCCCCCGCCGCGGCCGCTGCCGCTGCTGTTCGACGTTCGGGATGAACTTGAGACGCTACGCGCGGT
>CALAFV010000372.1 GCA_937891445.1 uncultured Phycisphaerales bacterium
AGTTTTGCGCTGAGCGTTGGGGGTCCGGCGGGGCTGCTGGCCGATGGTAAAGCCGGTACTATCTCCGAACCTGCCCCACGGGGCCTGCGTCCACCTCCCATGCCTCCCACGCGTCCACCCATGACTCCGATGGAGCCCCCATTGACGGTTCTGCGGACAAGCCAGTCGACGGTGATGAACGGCCCCGGCTCCAAGGCCGGTCGCCGCACCATGTGGACGCCCGATGACTCGGGGGACGTCGTCGCGACCGTCGTCGAACACGGCGCCGGTCTGCCCGTGGTTTTCCTGCACGGGTTAGTCGGGCTCAACGAGCACTGGGAAGGGGTCGTCGACCGGGTGAAGTCCCGCGTTCGGTGCATCCTCTTCGAACTGCCGCTGCTCCAGATGCGCGGCGAGGACTGCTCCATTCACGGCGTGACCCGCCTGACGACCCAGTTCCTGCGCGAGTACGTCGCCCAGCCGGCGGTGCTGGTGGGCAACTCCTTCGGCGGGCACGTGGCCCTGCGGATCGCCCTGGAGGCGCCGGAGGTCTGCCGCGGCCTGGTGCTGGCGGGGTCCAGCGGGCTGATCGAGAAATCGATGGTGTCGGACATCCAGATCCGGCCCAGCCGCGAGTGGCTCGTTCGCAAGATCGGCGAACTGTTCTACGACCAGAGCAAGATGCGCGAGGCCGACATCGACCGGGCCTACCGGGAGTTGTCGGACCGCGGCGGGGCCCGGGCCATGGTCAAACTGTCGCGCTCCGCGCGCCGCGACCACCTGGGCGACCGCATCGGCGACATCCGCTGCCCCACGCTGCTGGTCTGGGGCCGCAACGACATCGTCACGCCCCCCGAGGCGGCCGAAGGCTTCAACCGCCTCATCAAGGGCTCGCGCCTCGTGTGGTTCGACAACTGCGGCCACGCGCCGATGATCGAGGCGGCCGACGGGTTCGCCACGGCGCTGCTGGAGTTCGCGGACGAACTGACCCGCGCGTCGGTGGGGGCGTGAGCCGCGGCGATCAGCCGGGCGGGCCGAAGCGCCCGGCGAAGCAGCACAACCGAAGAGGTGGACGCCGAGCATGACCACGAGGGCCGATGCTTCCGCGACGTCTGCGACCCCGCCGCCCCCCGCCCCGCCCGGGCCGCGCGTGACCGTGCGGCCGATCGCCGGCGGGACGCGCTGGACCGGGTTGATCGGCGTCGGGCTCCAGGCGAGGTTGCTCCGCCGCGTGCGCCTGCTCAGCGACACGCGGGCCTGGAGGCAGCGCACCGCGTGGATCCAGCGGGCCCAACTCCGCAAACTTCTGCGGCACGCCGCCGGGACCGAGTTCGGCCGCTCGCACAACTTCGCGCGGCTCGCCTCTCTTCCCGACCGCGAGATCGTCGCCGCCTACCGGCGCGAAGTGCCCCTGGCCGATTACTACGCCTTCCGCACGATGATCGCGCGCATGCGCGAGGAGGGCGAGCCCAACGTCCTCTGGCCCGGGCTGGTCCGTGACTTCGCGCAGACCTCCGGTACCACCGCGGGTGACAAGTACATCCCCGTCTCGCAGGAGATGATGCGGTCCAACTACCGGGCCGCGCTGGACATCTTCGCCAACGCGATCCGCTTCGGCGTCTCCCTCCCGCGTCTGCTCTCCGGGCGGGCGCTGTTCCTGGGGGGCTCCACCGACCTGACCGTCAACGAGCACGGCATCCGCACCGGCGACCTCTCGGGCCTAGTCACGCCGATGATCCGCTGGCCCATCACGCGCATCTACTCCCCCGGGCGCAAGATCGCCCTGATGAGCCACTGGCCGAGCAAGATCGAGGCGATGGCCCACGCGTGCATCGACCAGGACATCCGCATGATCAACGGGATGCCCAGTTGGGCCCTGGTGCTCATGGAGAAGGTCATGGAGGTCGCGCGCGAGCGCGGCCGCGACGTTTCGTGCATCCGCGACGTCTGGCCCAACCTCGAAATCTTCGTCCACGGCGGCGTGAAGTACGCGCCCTTCGACCAGCGCATCCGGCGCGTGTACTCCGGGACCGACGCCGACATCCCCACCCGCCTCGAACTCTACCCCGCCAGCGAGGGATTCATCGCCATCCAGGACCGCCGCGGCGACCCGGGCCTGCGCCTGCTCACGGACATCGGCAACTTCTACGAGTTCGTCCCCCTCGAACAGATCGACGATCCGGCGGCCCCCGCGTACACCTGCGAAGCGGTCGAGAAGGGCCAGCGCTACGTCGTGGTGATGACCACGTGTGCCGGCCTGTGGCGGTACATCATCGGCGACGTCGTCGAGTTCGACACCGTCCCGGCCGACCTTGACGGCAAGGGGGGTGAAGGTCCCTGCCGCCTCAGGATCGTGGGCCGCCACCGACACTTCATCAACGCCTTCGGTGAGAATCTCATCGTCGAGCACATCGAGAACGCCGCCGCGGCCGCCGCACGGCAATCCGGCCTGACGATCGGCGAGTTCACCGCGGCGCCCGTCTACCCCGGCGAGAACCGCCGCGCGGGGCTCGAACTGGCCGTCGAGATCGCCGACGCCGGCGTCAGCCAGGACCGCCTCGCGGCCTTCGCCGCCGCCTTCGACGCGGCTCTCAAGCAGCAGAACGTGGACTACACCACCAAGCGCACCGACGACCTGGGCATGGCCCCGCCCACGGTGACCCCGCTGCCGCTGGGGACCTTCCACCGCTGGCTGGAGTCCCGAGGGAAACTCGGCGGCCAGCACAAGTGCCCGCGCTGCGCCAACCACCGCGAGATCATCGAAGCCGTGATCGCGGCCGCCCGCGGGCAGCACGCCTGACCGACCAACCGGAGCAGTGGGGGGCGCCGGGCTCGAACTCCTGGTCGAGCATGGGCCTGTTGATGCTCGGTGTCGCCGTGGTTCACGCGAAGATGTCGGCACGCTTCGCGCCCGCGCCGCAAGCGCGGTAATCTGGAGATGAACTCCACCCCCGGGCACGAAACCCGCCGAGGGCAAGACCCAAGACCCCGATGCCGGCTGCCATTGTGGGCCCGAGAGCCCAATACCCGCTCACCTCCCCAACCGGCTCGGCCCTCACACGCCCCTGAAATCCGCTATCATGGGTCGGTCCCCGCGTGGTCCCCAATACTCCCACGTATGACACCACCAAACGGAATGCACCGCAGCAGCTCGTCAGCCGCCGCCGGTGTCGTTGCCGCCGTTCAAGCCAAGCCGACCCCGGCTGCCCCCGATGCGGTCTGCCCCGCGGCCGCGGCAGCCGTGAGCCTGCTGGAGCAGTGCGACCGGTTCGTCGGCTCGATCGACGACGCGAGTTACGCCCGCACGAGCGCCGCGATGATGGGCGGGACGATCGGCAAGCACGTCCGCCACTGCCTGGACCACTTCGCGGCGATCGTGGCCGCCATGCAGGACGGCGGGGTGATCGACTACGACCACCGCCTCCGCGACGTCCCCATGGAGACCGATCGGGCCGAGGCCCGCCGCGCCATCTCTGGCCTGGTCGCAAGCCTCCGGGCGATCGACGCCTCCGCGACCTCGACCCCCGTCACCGTTCGCGTGATGCTCTCGGCCGACGGCGCCGAGGCGTCCCTGTCGTCCACGCTGGCCCGCGAACTGGCGTTCGCGTCGCACCACGCCGTCCACCACCACGCCATGATGAAGGTGATCGCCGACGAACTCGGCCTCCCGTGCCCTGAGGGTTTCGGCAAGGCGCCGTCCACGCTCAACCACGAGCAAAAGTCGGCCGCGCCGGCGGCCGCGGACGGCGAGGGGGAGGGGCGCCGGGCCCGGGCCTGATCGCATGTGCACCGTTTCCATCATCAATCTGCACGACGCGGCGGGCGCCGGCGCCGGTCCCGTCGGCTACCGCATGGTCGTCAACCGCGATGAGCACCGCGACCGCGCCATCGCGATTCCCCCGCGCTGGCACGAGATTTCTCGCCCCGGCGGCGGCGTGGTCCGCGCGATCTTTCCGCTCGACCCCGCCGGCGGCGGCACGTGGGTCGCCTTGAGCGAAGCGGGCCTGATGATGTGCCTGCTGAATCGCAACGACCTGCCGCGTCCGAAACTCCCCGATCCGCGCACGCTCATCTCCCGCGGCCGGATCATCCCGCAACTGATCGGCCATGCCAGCGCGGCCGAAGCGCTCGCCGCCCTGCGCGAGATGAACCTTCGCGCGATGGCGCCCTTCCGTCTGCTTGCTGTCGATCCGCCGCACGCGGGCGGGTCGCGGGGGGCAGAAGGACTCGCGCCTTTTGTCGCGTCGTGGGACCTGCGCGAACTGCGCATCGAACCCCTTGCCGCGCCGCCGCTGTGCCTGGTCAGTTCCGGCCTGGGCGATGTCCACGTGCAGCCGCGCCTGGGGCTCTTCCGCGAGATGGTCGGCTCCGCGACCGGCGCTGCCGCCATCGCGCAGCAGGACCGCTTCCACCGCCACGTGTGGCCGGATCGCCCCGAGATCAGCGTGCTCATGAGCCGCTGCGAGGCGCGGACGGTGTCGATCCTGACCGCCGAGGTGCGTGTCGGCGCATCCGTCGCGCAGGGCGGGGAAGGCGCGGCGGAGATGGGGGGAGCGGGGGCAGTGGGGGGGATGG
>CALAFV010000373.1 GCA_937891445.1 uncultured Phycisphaerales bacterium
CCCGTCACCCCCCTGCCCCCCGCCCCCCGCGGCGAGTTGAACCTCGAACGGCAACGTCGCCCCGCCGCGCGGGATCTCCTCCAGAACCTCAGGCAGCGCCCGGAGCCACGCCCGGTAGTCCTTCTCCACATCCTTGAGCGGCTTGCCGAAGACGGCCGTCATCGCCGCGGCGCCGGTCGGGTCCTCATCGAACCCCTCTACGTACGCCGCGTACCACTCGGCGAGTTTCCCCTGCTCGGCGATGTACAGGAAGATGGTCCGCGCCTCGGCGTAGTGCGCCAGCGGGCTGCTGGTCACGAACCGCTTGTGGTTGCGGTCGAAAAGAACCTCCCACGGCATGAGCGAACCGCTGCGCTCGCGGCGTTTGGCCATGTTCGTCCGCCAACTCGGCAGGGCCCGCATCCGTCCGCCCGGCCCCTCCTCCACGTCCTCGACGAGGCTGCACAACCCCTCCATGATCCAGATCGGGTGCAGTTGCCCGCGCCGGCGCTGATCGCGCCAGTGCAGCGCGTGCCAGAACTCGTGCCGCAACGTCCCACCCAGGTCCTGCGTCACCAGGACCTTCTCATCGTCGCTGTACGACCCGCCGACCTGCCGCCAGCCGGGCCCGAACTTCGACAGCGCCCACCGGGCGTAATCCCGCGGCGTCGGCAGCAGCATGATGACCCACGGATCCTGCGCCGCCGGCGTCCCTGCCGTGTCCGGCGGCGGCGCCAGCGCGACGACCTCCGCCTCCCACCACGACGCGTACTTGTCCACCTCCGCGCGCGTCCGCCCCAGCGCCGACTCGTCGAACGCCGATACGTAGGCCAGCCGCAGCGTCTCGTCCCGCTGGACGATGTACCGCCCGCGTCCGCCGTTCCCCTCCGCCAGCGCCTCCATCAGCGCGTCGATTCTGGCGCTGGCCTGTGCGTCAAGAAGAGCCTCCCACCCCTCGACGATCGCGCGATACCGCATCGTTCGGCGCAGCGGCGCCAGATGCCTGTCGGTCTGCAGCCGCCGCAGGTCGGCAAAGCCCCAGGTGATCGACTCCTCCAGCGCCGACATCGCATCGTCGATCCGCCCCTGCTCCGCCAGCACGCAAGCCAGGTTGTACCACGGCACGAAGTTCTTGCGGTCAATCTCGACCAGCCGGCGCAACTTCGCCTCGGCTCCGGCCAGGTCTCCCTTCTCAAATCGCTCGAACCACTCCGCCTGAAGCCGCCGCTTCTCGGCGCGAGGCCCCCCGCTCCCTTCCCCCGCCTCCGCCACGTCGCCGGATCCGGCCCGCTCCGGCGGCTCCGCGAGCGCCGGCCCGGCCGCGCCCCACAGCACGCCCAGCGCCGTCCACCACGCAGCCGCTCTCCAGCACCGCTTCATCACGGCAGGATCCTTGCCCGCCTCCCTTCCACTCTGATGCGCCCGGCCATCAGCAGTTCCAGCCCCTCCGGGTACGCCTCGCACTCCAGCGCAAAGACGCGGGCCGCGAGCGTCTCCGGCGTGTCGTCCTCCTTCACTTCGCATGCCCGCTGCACGAGGATCGGCCCCTCGTCGTACTTCCGGTCCACGAGATGAACCGTGCACCCGCTCACGCGGCAGCCTGCCGCGAGGACCGCCTCATGCACGCGCATGCCGTACATCCCCGGCCCGCCGAAACTCGGCAGCAGGGCCGGGTGGATGTTCACGATGCGGTGCTCATACCCCGGCGGGATGTCCACCATCCGCAGGTACCCCGCCAGCGCCACCAGTTCCGCCCCGGCCTCGCGCAGCATCGCCCCGAGCGTGTCCGCCGGGATCACGCCCGGGACCACGCGCACGTTCAGCCCCCGCTGCCGCGCCAGTTCCGCCCCCGGGCACTCGCGCGACGCGATCACCAGCACGATCTGGCCGCGCATCCGCCCCGCCAGCATCCGGTCGTGCAGGTTCGCCAGCGTTCGCCCTGCGCCGGAGAGCATCACGGCCAGGCGGTCCGAAGGCGGGATCTGGATGCCGACCTCGCTCACGCAGCCAGCGCCCTCGCCGCCGCCGCCTCATCCGGCGCCAGCGGAATGATCTTGTCCACACCCGTGAGTTTCACAAGCTTCGTCAGTTGGGTGTTCAGCCCGAAGATCGCCAGTTTCCCGCCGCCCTCCCGGCACCGCTGGTGCAGCCGCACCAGCATGCCCACGCCCACCGACGGCAGGAACGTCACCTGCGAGCAGTCCACCGCGATCCGCCAGCGGTTCATCGGCCCGGCCTCCGCCGCCTCGGCCTCGATGATCCCCGCGTCCCGCTCCGTGATCTTCTCGACCATCACGCGCACGACGGCTCCCCAGTTCATCGCCTCAACCCTCGTGTGCATCGATCCGCTCGCCGTCATGCTGGGCTCCTTCCGTCTTCCTGCGCCGCCGGCTCGGGCTCAGGGCAGCCCGGTCACGGTCGGCGGCGAACTGAACGGAATCGGCCGTCCCGCGGCATCCACCGACACCATCGTCAGCGTCGCCTCGGTCACCGGCACGACCGCGCCGTTCAGGTACCGCTCGGCCTCGACCTCGACCAGCACCGTCACGCTGGTCCGCCCGGTCCGCACCGTGCGGCCGTACAGGCTGACGACATCGCCCAGATGCACGGGCTGCTTGAAGACGACCTTGTCCATGGCGACGGTGACCCACCGGTGGGCCCCGTGCCGCCGGGCCTCGACAAACCCCGCCTGGTCGATGGCGCTGAGGATCACCCCGCCGAAGACGGTCCCATACTGGTTGGTGTCCCGCGGCAGCGTGACCAGCCGGAGGGCCAGCCGGCGTTCGCCCCCACCCCCGCCCCCCCCTCCCTCTGCGGATGCGGTGCTCTGGGTCATC
>CALAFV010000374.1 GCA_937891445.1 uncultured Phycisphaerales bacterium
GCGCGCCGATCACGCTTTGGTGACTGGCGGGTGTAACCGGCTGGCAACACAATGTGGCGATGATACCGCAGATATGGCAGAAAAAGGGCAGCACCCTTCCAGTCAAGCAACAAGCAAAGTAAGTAGCGCAAATTGTCGCGGACCCCGAATCAAGGCTGCGCATTTCAGAGGCCAGATGGAAGATGAGCATCTTTAGATTTGCATTGGTGATCGGCATGGCGATCATGCTGGCGGCAGGCACCGCCCTGCCCTCCAGCGCGGCGCTGTGGTACAATCCCGATACCAACCAGTTCGAAGACCGCGCCGCCAGCGGCAATCGCGGCGGCAGCCCGATCCGCAAGCAGGTCGTCGACTACCAGACCAATTACAAGCCCGGCACGATCGTCATCGAAACCGGCGAGCGCCGCCTCTATCTGGTGCTCGAAGACGGCAAGGCGATGAAGTACGGCATTGGCGTTGGCCGCGACGGTTTCCGCTGGTCCGGCACCCACCGCATCACCCTCTCCCCCCGCGGCGCCATGTTCATCGACTCCTGGTCCAGCCGCACCTCCCCCACCCGCGTCGCCCTCCGCTCCACCTCCGACCCCGCCGCGCCACTCCGCACCCTCGACACCAACCCCGTCCACACCCTCGACGACTACATCCTCCACCCCACCGAGCGCTTCCAGGTCCCCACCCGCGACGGCTTCCTCATGGAAGCAGCCTGGACCCTCCCCACCGACTTCGACCCCTCCCGCGAGCGCCACTACCCCGTCTGGATCATGACCTACGCCGGCCCCGGCGCCCCCACCATCTCCGACACCTGGGGCGCCGGCCTTGGCACAGGTCCGTGGGACCAGGCCCTCGCCACCGCCGGCGTCATCGTCCTCCGCATCGACCCCCGCTCCGCCAGCGGCAAGGGCGCCCGCTACGCCTGGACCGCCTACAAGCGCCTCGGCGTCCAGGAACTCCAGGACCTCGAAGACGCCATCACCTGGCTCAAGACCCATAACTGGGTGGACCCCGACCGCATCGGCCTCTCCGGCCACTCCTACGGCGGCTACATGACCGCCTTCGCCCTCACCCACTCCACCTCCTTCGCCGCCGGCATCGCCGGCGCCCCCGTCACCGACTGGCGCGACTACGACAGCATCTACACCGAGCGCTACATGTCCACCCCCCAGGACAACCCCGACGGCTACGACGCCTCCTCAGCCCTCAAGGCCGCGAAAAACCTCCACGGCCGCCTCCTCATCGCCCACGGCGCCCTCGACGACAACGTCCACCCCACCAACACTCTGAAGTTCATCCGCGCCCTCCAGGACGCCAACAAACAGTTCGACCTCGCCATCTACCCCACAAACCGCCACGGCATCGGCGGCCGCCAGTACCAGCGCCTCATGCACGACTTCATCCTCCGCACCATGACCCGCCCCACCTCACCCTCCTCTCCCTGAGGGCGCGCCCCACCACCACCAACCTCGCCACCCCTCCCCCGCGCCCCCACATTTCCACTTTCCACTTTCCACTTCCCCACGCGCATCATCGCCCCTCGTACGCAATCTGCACGATCTTCCAATCCCCTTCCCTGACGCCCTCCCCCACCCAACCACTACACTCCCTCACCCACCCATCCGCCACAGGACACCCCCGATGCTCACCGCCACCACCGCCGCCGCCCTCACCCTCCTCCTCACCACTCAGCCCTCCCCCTCTTCCACGCCGCAACAACCCGACGCCCCCGCCTACCGCATCGAAACCGTCGCCTCCAACCTCGAAATCCCCTGGTCCATCGACTTCCTCCCCGACGGCCGCATCCTCTTCACCGAACGCCCCGGCCGCGTCCGCCTCATCGACCGCTCCGGCGACCTCCTCCCCGACGCCATCTACACCGTCCCCGGCGTCATGCAGGGCGGCCGCCGCGGCGGCGAGATCGGCCTCATGGACCTCTGCCTCCACCCCAACTTTGAGTCCAACCGCCTCCTCTACCTCTCCTTCGGCCACACCGACGGCGACGTCCGCGTCGTCCGCTACCGCTGGACCGAAACCCCCGACGCCCCCGACGCCCCGCCCACGCTCTCCGAAGACAAGATCATCATCAAGGTCACCCCCGCCGCGATGAACCACGCCGGCTGCCGCATGGGCTTCGGCCCCGACGGCAAACTCTACATCACCACCGGCGAGGCCTTCCGCAAGCACCTCGCCCAGGACATGACCTCCCTCGCCGGCAAAACACTCCGCCTCAACGACGACGGCTCCGTCCCCGACGACAACCCCTTCGTCGGCCGCGACGATGTCCGCCCCGAGATCTGGTCCTACGGCCACCGCAACGCCCAGGGCATCGACTGGCACCCCGTCACCGGCCGCATGTACCAGACCGAGCACGGCCCCTCCATCTCCGACGCCCCCGCCGGCGGCGACGAGTTCAACCTCGTCCAGCGCGGCGACAACCTCGGCTGGCCCATCATCCACCACGACCAGGCCAGGGAAGGCCTCGTCTCCCCCCTCGTCGAGTGGACCCCCGCCATCGCCCCCGCCAGCGGCGTCTTCTACCGCGGCGACGCCTTCCCCAACTGGCGCAACTCCTACCTCCTCGGCGCCCTCGGCGGCCTCGGCCGCGAGCGCCGCCCCGGCGTCTACCGCCTCACCCTCTCCGACGACGGCACAAAAGTGACCACCCAGGAAGTCCTCCCCGAAACCAACACCTACGGCCGCATCCGCGAAGTCGCCGTCGCCCCCGACGGCACCGTCTACTTCTCCACCAGCAACCGCGACGGCCGCGCCCGCCCCGCCGACACCGACGACCGCATCCTCCGCCTCCTCCCCACCGGCAAGTGATCGGCGGCCCCACGACAGAGCCCCATCACCCCCCCCATGAACCCGATCGAACAGAAGTTCGCCAGACTCGCCACCGACCACGCCCCCGGCCAGGAAGTCCGCCAGACCGCCGGCGCCTTCGACGCCCACCTCCGCGGCGAAGCGCTCCCGGGCCGCCCCGTGGACTTCTCGCACGGCGATGTCAACGACGACGCCTTCCCGCCGACGCCCGGCGCTCTGGACGAATTCATCGCCGGCGTGCATCGCGGCGGCTCCCAGGCCTACACCGAGTACCGCGGCGACGCCCACCTGCGCGAGCACGTCGCCGCCAGACTCGCCGACTTCACCGGCCGCCCCGTCTCCGCCGCCACGGAACTGATCATCACCCCCGGCACGCAGGGCGCCCTCTTCCTCGCCCTCGGAGCCACCGTCACCGCCGGCGACAAGGTCGCCATCGTGCGGCCGGACTACTTCGCCAACCGCAAGATCGTCGAGTTCCTCGGCGCTCACCCCGTCCCCGTCCGCATGGACTATCTCGCCGCCGACGACAACGCCGGCCTGGACCTCGAAGAACTCGAGCAGGCGTTCAAATCCGGGACAAGAACGTTCCTCTTCTCCAACCCCAACAACCCCACCGGCGCGATCTACTCCCCCGCGGAACTGTCACGCATCGCGGACCTCGCCGACCGCTACGGCGCCACCGTCATCGTCGATCAGCTCTACTCGCGCATGCTCTTCCGCGGCCAGACCTTCACACACCTC
>CALAFV010000375.1 GCA_937891445.1 uncultured Phycisphaerales bacterium
GAGCGTGGAGCCGGCCGAGCCGGGCGCCGCCGGCGATCGGCCGGCGCGACCTTCTCGCGCGGCAGCAGTGTTTCGGCGCAGGCGAGGTTGTACGCGGTGACCGCCGAGCAGGTCGCCGACTGCCGCAGGTACTCCGGGATCGCCAGGTCCAGCCGGTCGTGCTGGGTGTGCCACCCGTAGCCGTAGTCGGCGCGGCCGGTCTCGTGCCAGAAGAAGCCGGGGATGCGTTCGGCGATGAACGACATGTGGTCGCTGCCGCCGGACTGCTGCCACTCCTCGTGCGGCTTGATGTCCACGTTGAGCGGCGTGCCGGTCACGGCGTCGAAGAAGAGGTTGTTCACCGGCGCGGTCGCCGCCGCGAGCATCTCGGCCATGTCGTCGGTGCAGGTCAGGCCGCCCTGGTAGTTGGTCCCGCCGTCGTCCACGAAGACCGCGGAGATGTTGGCGAGTTCTCCCCGCTCCTTGAGCATCTCCACGTAGGCCCTCGAGCCGAGCAGCCCCTGTTCCTCGCCGGTCCAGAGGATGAACCGGATCGTCCGCTCGGGCTTGGCGCCGGCGGCCATGAGCAGGCGCGCCGCTTCGAGCGTGACGCTGGAGCCCGTGCCGTTATCGGTCGTGCCCTGCGAGCCCACACCGTTCCACGAATCCAGGTGGGCGGAGATGATCACGACCTCCTCGGGCTTGACGGTGCCGGGGATCTCCGCGATGACGTTGTAGCACGGGATCGGCCCCGGCGTGAACGTGTTGGCGAGGTCGAACTCGGCGTAGATCGTCTCGCCGTCGGCGACGCGGCTGTTGAGGTAGTCGTAGTCGCTCAGGCGGACGATGACCTCGACGTCCTGCGGGATGTTCGCCGGGTCCAGTTCCCGCCAGTCGGGGACGCTGCTGGTCCAGACGCGCTCGTCTCGCGATGTGGAGATGAACCCGCTGATGTTCGCGAAGAGGATCCGCTCCTCCGGGGGGAGCGTCGCGGGGTCCACTTCGCCGTCGGCGACGCGCTTGCGAAGGTTGATGCGGTCCGTGTAGCGGTTGTTCGCGACGCCGCGGACGCCGCGGATCCCCTGCGGGCCGGTCAGCGGCGGGGGCGGGACGAGCACCCACGCGCCCGGGTGCTGATCGACGATCGCGGCGAACTCTTCATCGGTCTGCGGCATGCGCACCACCGCGCCGCGGCGGGGTCCGTTGGTGCCGGCGGCCCAGGCGGCGGTTGTGAACTGCGGCTCGCGCAGCACGCGGTCCTCCTGGCGCGTCGTGCCGTCGTCGTTGCGCCGCTCGATCGTCGTGAGGAACTTGCCCGTGCTGGGTCCGCGGTCAAAGCGGACCGGGAGCGTGCCCCACTCGTGCAGGTGCACGTTCGAGAGGCCCCAGGCCTCGAACTGCGCCGCGGCCCACCTGGCGGCGACCTCGGCGTTGGTCGATCCGGTGAGGCGCGGCCCGATGTTCTCGCACAGGTGCGTGAGGTGGTCCATCACGCGGTTGCGGTGCAGCCCCTCGTCGAGGATGCGCTCGATGGTCGCCGGGTCGCCCATCTTCAGCGCCGGCGCGGGGATGGGCTGGCCGTTGATGATCGCCGTGTACGTCGTGGCCGGCGCTGTGGCTATCGCCTCGGGCGCCAGTGCGACTTCGACAGGTCGCTCGTCGGGCGCCTCCACCGAGGCCTTCCCGCTGGCGCACCCGGCGGCGACGATCAGCGCCAGCACACTGGCGCCGGACCCGAGAAGTTCTACGAGATGCGTGCGGCCGGAGCAGCGGCGGTCGGGAGTGTCCATGCCGCCAGTGTACAGAGACGCCCCGGGAGGGGGAGCCCGTGCTCAGCGGCGCCGGCGCGGCTGCGTCTCGCCCACCGGCAGGCCCTTCTTCGACCACAGGTCGAGCAGTTGCTTTAGTTCGATCGGCGTAACGACCTGGTCGTCCCGCTCGGTGCGGATCAGGCCGCCCGCCTCGGTGTATCGAGCAAACTGCCGCGGCATGTCTTCGCGGAAGACGGTCGTTATGACCCAAGCGGTGGTTCCGGCGACCGAGGTGTCGCGCTCCAGCGTGTCGCGGCGGAACGCCACGGTGCCGGAGTCGCTCCGGTAGGTATAGAACCCGAAGTCGGTCTCAATCCCCGCCCGCACCAGCAACTGCGGCAGCAGGAACGACTCGACCTGGCAGAGGTACCCCTCGGACTGCCACAGCGGCTGGATCACCCTGGCCGGCTTGCTGTTTTCCTCAACCGAAACGCTGATCTCCTCTCCCTCCCGCACGCCGACCTCGCGCCACCACCCGCGGACCTTCCCCGTGGTCATGTCGCGCACCCACATGCTCAACGTCCAGGTCTCTTCCTGGCGGTCGGGGGTCATGAAGTAGAAGCCTTCGGAGTCCAGGAAGTCTCCGCCCTGGCGGATGCGGGCGCGGATGCGGCAGAGATAGCCCTCCTGCTGCTCCAGCCGGGTCCAGCGGATCATCGGGCGGTCAGGGTTCACCTCGCCGCGCTTGCCCTTCCAGAAGGTCACGCCGCGGTAGCCGATCTCGTCAGCGTCGAGGGGGTTTCCGGTTGGGGCCGGCTTGGCGATGCGGACCCACCGTTCCTGGCCGTCCAGGAACGCCTCGTAGTCCTCGCGGGTCAGCCGGGCGAGCAGCGCCGCGCCGGCCTTGACCGCCTGGCCACGCTCCGCCGCGAGGGAGGTCGGGTCCTCAAAGGTGGCGGTTGCCACGGTGGTCTCGTAGGCGGCGCGGGCCCGGGCGTACTCCGACTCGGCGGTGATCAGTTCGAAGACGACAAACTGCCGCGCCGAGGGCTTGAAGATCGTGTACCCCTTCACGATCCGGCCGTCCTTGGCCGGGACGGAGACGTAGATCCGTTCGGCGGGTCCGCCGGGGAGTTGGAGGTTCTCGATCCGCTGGAGGATCTTGGCCTCGGTCTCGAGGACCTTGGTCTGGCGGGGGTCAACGATGCCGAAGGCCCCCTGGATGAGGGCGACGGTCTGATCGGCCGCCTCCTTGATCGTGGCCTGCGGATTGGAAGTCTGGGGGGTCTGGATGTTGACCAGCCAGGTCCGGTCCGCCGGGAGGATCTGGGCGGTCATCTTCTCCCCAATTCGGGTGGCTTCGGCGGTCGCGCCGACCGGTAGGCGCATCGAGAGTCCCACGCTCTCGAGCCGGAAGGGCTCATCCGCGAGTTCGATCGGCGCCGGGTTGATGACGGCGGGCTTCGGTTGAGCCGCCGCGGTCGCGATGGTGCCGCCGAGGAGCACCGGGATCAGGCCGAGCAAGGGGAGTCGGGCCGGGCGGGTCATCATGGGCGGGACCTCTCTTAGGTAAGGATGGCGGGGTGCGGCCAAGTCGATACGTCCGGCACGGGGTGGCGGACGGCCTGCTTCCAGAGGGATCGGCCCGCCGCCTCACGGGCTGTGGAGAATTGGTCGCGCCAAGCCGCGCGGCGGCGTGTGGACCGGGTTGACTCCGCGAGGGAGCCCCGTACTGTTACCACTCGCCTCCGGACCCCGGAGGCATCGTCGCTTGCGCTGGACGCCGCTGGTTTCTCGAAGGGAGCCGGAGCGGCGGGGGGCACACCACC
>CALAFV010000376.1 GCA_937891445.1 uncultured Phycisphaerales bacterium
GGGGCTGGGGGTTCGGGGGCGGCGCTGCCTCGACCCGCGCCGGCTGGTCGGGGGTCGCCGGCCGCGACGAGCAGGCCGCGAGGACCGCGGCGAGGGCCAGAAGCGAGAGGGGGCGCACAAGACGCATGCGGGACACTCCCACCGGCTGGTCTGAGCCGGGTGAAAGGCTATGCGGCCCGGGCCGGCACGATCCGGCTGGAGCCCATGGACGCAATGCACGGACGGGGCCCCGCCCCCTCCCCGCCTCACTCGAACAGTTTCTGCTGGTCCTTCACATCCCGCGGCTGCCGCTCGAGCCCCTTGAGTTCCTCGATGATCTGCCCAACGTTGGCGAACCTGTAGTACTCGCTGGCGAAGCGGACGTAGGCGATCTCATCGAGGTTCTTGAGTTTGGCGGCGACCTTCTCGCCGATGGCGCGGCTGGGAACCTCTCGCTCGTACTCGCGGTGGAGTTCCTCCTCCACCTCGTCCACGAGGGCGGTTTTGGCCTCCTCCGCGATGGGGCGCTTGCCGCAAGCCGCCAGGACGCCCTTGAGGATGTTCTCGCGGCTGAAGGGGACGCGGGAGCCGTCGCGTTTGATCACCATCAGCCGCGCGGTCTCCTCGACCCGCTCGTAGGTGGTGAAGCGCTTGCCGCAGGCCAGGCACTCGCGCCGGCGACGGATCACCCGCCCCCCCTCGCTGGCGCGGGAGTCGATGACCTTGTCGTCGTTCTTCTGGCAGTAGGGGCAGATCACGCTTGGTGCCTGGCGGGCCTCCCAAGGGGCGCTCAAGGTGTGGGCATGAACGGTTTCCCAACACCAAGGGCTGGTATCTTCGGGTTTCGAGGTGGCCCCGTCAAATGGGCCGGCGTTTTCTGAGGCGGCATGCCGGACGCTCCGCACGGGTGGGCCCCCCGTGGGGGCCGGGAGCCAGGGGGGACGGGCTTGTAGCGACCCCGGTTGGGGTCTACGCTTCGGCTCCATGTCCCCCCTCCGCCGTGCCACCACGACGACTACCTCGACCCCCGATCGCGGGTGACGGCCGGCGCCGCGCGACCACGAAAGCAAGCCCACGGAGCCCGGCCGATGAATGGCCGGGCTTTTTTCGTCCCCCGCTCCCGCCTTCCGATCCTCACCCCAACATCTCTGGCCGCTGACGCGAGATCACGACCATGCCCGACATCAAACTCCCCGACGGTTCGGTAAAGCACTTCGACAAGCCGGTCACGGCGCTGGAAGTAGCGCAGTCGATCGGCCCGCGCCTGGCGCAAGCCGCGCTGGGGTGCAAGATCGACGGCGTCCTCAGCGACCTGTCCACGGTCATCGACCGCGACTGCACGCTGCACATCGTGACGGCCAAGAACCGCGACGGGACGCCGGACCCCGATGCGCTCTACCTGATGCGGCACTCCGCGGCCCACGTCATGGCGGAGGCGATCCAGCGGATCATCCCCGGCGTGCAACTGGCCTACGGCCCGCCGCTGCCGACGGGGTTCTACTACGACATGTACGTCCCCGAGGGACGGCCGCTGTCGAGCGCGGACTTCGAGGCGATCGAGGCCGAGATGAAGAAGATCATCGCGGCCGACCGGCCGTTCACGCGCTACGAGTTGGACGCGGAGGAGGGGCTGGCGAAACTCCGCGCCGAGGGGAACAAGTACAAACTCGACAACGCCGAGCGGGCGCTCAAGGGCCAGGACGAGGCGATCGCCGGGGCGAAACCCGAGCCCAAGGGCAAACTGTCGTTCTACGTCACGGGCACGCCGGGGAAGGACTGGGAGGACCTCTGCCGCGGCCCGCACGTGCCGAGCACGGGGCGGATCGGCGCCGCCAAGGTCATGTCGCTGGCGTCGAGTTACTGGCACGGGGACGAGAAATCCGACCGGCTGACGCGCGTCTACGGCACGGCCTTCGCCACGCAGGCGGAACTTGACCAGTACCTCAACCAACTCGAAGAGGCCAAGAAGCGCGACCACCGCGTGATCGGCAAGCAACTGCGTCTGTTCCACATCGACGAGACGGTGGGCCAGGGGCTGATCCTGTGGACGCAGAAGGGGTCGATCATCCGCCAGGAGTTGCAGAACTTCATCTCGGCGGAACTGCGCCGGCAGGGGTACGACCAGGTCTTCACGCCGCACATCGGCCGCCTGGAGTTGTACAAGACCAGCGGGCACTTCCCCTACTACAAGGATTCGCAGTACCCGCCGATCGTCGAGCGCGACGAACTGGACCGGCTGATCTCCGAAGGGTGCTCGTGCGCCGAGATGGCCAACCGGCTGGAGGCCGTGTCGGCGTCGCTGCGCCGCTCGCTCAACGAGCGGGCCGGGCGGGAGTTGATCCCCGAAAGCCGCGTGCTGCCGGATGACCAACTCGTGGACGGGTACCTGCTCAAGCCGATGAACTGCCCGCACCACGTCAAGATCTTCGCCTCGACCCCCCACTCCTACCGCGACATGCCCGTGCGTCTGGCGGAGTTCGGCACGGTGTACCGCTGGGAGCAGTCGGGCGAACTCAACGGGATGACGCGCGTCCGCGGCTTCACGCAGGACGATGCGCACCTGTTCTGCACGCCCGATCAGGTGCCGCAGGAACTGCTGGGGTGCCTGGAACTGGTCAAGATCATCTTCGGCACGCTGGGGATGAAGGACTACCGCGTGCGCGTCGGCCTGCGCGACCCCGACAGCAACAAGTACACGGGCGACCCGGCGGACTGGGAGAAGGCGGAGCAGGCCTGCCGCGAGGCGGCGAGGTCGCTGGGCGTCCCCTTCACCGAGGAGCCCGGCGAGGCGGCGTTCTACGGGCCCAAGATCGACTTCGTCGTCAAGGATGTCATCGGGCGCGAGTGGCAACTCGGGACGGTGCAGGTGGACTACAACCTGCCGGTGCGGTTCGACCTGACGTACATCGGGCCGGACAACGCGCCGCACCGGCCGGTGATGATCCACCGCGCGCCGTTCGGCTCGATGGAGCGGTTCTGCGGCGTGCTGATCGAGCACTTCGCGGGGGCGTTCCCGGTGTGGCTGAGCCCGGAGCAGGTGCGCGTGCTGCCGATCAGCGAGAAGTCGCTGGAGTACGGCGCGAAGGTCGCCGGCGAACTCAAGCGGGCCGGCGTGCGTGCCCACCTCGACACGAGTCCGGACCGGATCCAGGCGAAGGTGAAGGCCGCGGCGGACGAGAAGGTGCCGTACATGCTGGTCGTCGGCCCGCGCGACGCGGAGTCGGGGCAGGTGTCAGTCCGGGCCCGCGGGATCCAGAAGGACCTGGGGGCGATGCCGCTGGCGGAGTTCGTCGAGGGGATCACGCGCGAGATCGCCGAGCGCCTGCTGCCGGGGGCGCCGGGGACGGTGGTAAGCCGGCTCGAGAACAGGTAGGTGCACCAACGGCACGTGTGCAAAGCGGATTTCGCCGCGGAGCACCGGCCGGCACTCGGAAGCCCTTGAAGAGGCGCCCGCGCGTCGGGCGCCTCTTTCCTTGCGCGGGTTGTGCCGCCGCGAGCAACATAAGCCTGCGCTGAGTTGCCGACCGACGGAGCGTCGTATTTAGTATTGGGTGATGTGTTCCGGCGACGGTGCGCCGCCGCCGGGCATATGCGGGGGAGATGGGAGAGCGCGGTGGCGAGCAACGCCGGCACCACGGGGGTGCGGGTGTCGTTGCGCGTCACATGTGCCGCGTGGGAAGGAGAGTTCGGATGACGACGTCGAGGAGGTAGAAGACCGCCGCCGCGGCGACCGTTGTCGGGCCGGCCTCGCTGCCAGGCTCCGCGACGACGCTCGGGACCTGTGCTGCCGGCGTGCCGGCGGCCCAGCGGCGATAAACGCGGGGGATGACTCGGGGTGGTGGCAGGACAAGCCCGAGGTGTTCCATGGATCCGCCGGCTCGCGGAGGCCGGTGGCCATCCATTTGTGTGTCCGGCACAGGCAAGGGCGCGAGGGGTTGCGCCCGGTGCGCCCGGTGATAAGCGGATGTGCGCGGGCACACCGGGAGCCGAAGCCGTTTTGACCGGGCTAGTGCCTGCTTAGTGCGCGGGCCGGCGGACCCCGGGAAACCCGCGCCCGGGGGGGGGAGAGCCGGACAGGGAAGTCAACACGAGGGCCGGCGCAAGGGAGCGCCGGCCACGCGTGAAGGGAGCCACAACAGGAGATCGCATGATGGCAAGACTCCGGACGCGAGGAGTGAGCGGGACGATCGTGGCGCTCCTGTGCGCCGCGGGCGCCGCCTCAGCCGAGCCGGTGACGTTCAATCTGAGCGATCACCCCAACGGCATGGAGGCGCCCCCGGCGTACGCGCTGCGGTTCGACAACCTGTTCACCATGATCGGTGGCCCCGCGGGGGTGACCACCTTCAGCATGGCGAACTTCAACGACAGCGTCATGGTGGTGGACGACAGCGGCCGCATCACGATCACCGGCACCGTCTTCGGCGGGGTGGACGAAGGCGGAGACTGGGGGTTCGGCCGGGGGGCCTACAGGCTCACGTTCAGTTACAACGAGAACGTGCAGCAGTCCAACGGCGGGTTCATCGTCGGCCCCGCGTCGGAAGCCAACGGCGGCTCGCTCGTGGCCCTCGGGGACAACAACGGGATTGCCGAGGGGACCATGCTGGTCTTCGGCGACCTGGCGGACGACCGCGGGGTCAGTTTCGAGTTCCTGCGGGACGGGTTCCGCCTGACCGAAGCCCAGCGGGCCGCGCTCAACGACCCGTGGGTCGGGCGCGGGTGGTTGCAGGCGCCGAACGTCACCCCGGGCGGGGTCGCCGACTTCGTCTTCCTGGGCGTTCAGGGGGCGAACGTGATCCCGCTGCCCAACGCCGCCCTGCTGGGCGGGGCGGGCCTCGGTCTGCTCGCCGCGCGGCGGCGCCGGCGTTGAGCCCGTGCCGCCCTCATCCCGGGTGAACCTCCGACCTCTTCGCGCGCGGCCCCGTTGCTCCGACAGCGGGGCCGCGTGTGTCTCACGGGCCGCTCACGATCCGGCGGTATGCTGGCCGCGACCGGTGGATCCCTATGGCGTACCTCCCTATTGAGTCCTACGGCCTGATCGGGAACATGCGCTCGGCCGCGCTGGTGGGGATCAACGGATCGATCGATTGGCTGTGCCTGCCGCGGTTTGACTCGCCGAGCATCTTCGGGGCGATCCTGGATGACGCCAAGGGGGGGCGGCTGCGGATCGCGCCGGTAGACGGGCCGGCGCCGCGGTCCACCCGGCAGTTGTACTGGCCGCGGACCAACGTGCTGGTCACGCGGCACCTCGCAACCGACGCGGTCGCGGAGGTCATCGACTTCATGCCCGTGGGCGAGCCGCCGCATCTGGCGGGCAGCCCGATCCAACCGCCGGCCCTGATCCGGTTGTGCCACGGGACGTACGGCCGGACGCGGATGCGGCTGACGTGCCGGCCGGGGTTCGACTACGCGGCGGCCCGGCACCAGACGCACGTCTCGTCGACGGGCGCGGCGTTCAACGGGCCGGGGGCGACGTTGATGCTGGGGGCGACGGTGCCGCTGAGGCCCGATGGGCAGGGGGGCGTGGAGGCGGAGTTTGTGCTGGGGGCCGGGGAGTGGGTCGCGGTCGAGGTGCGCTGGGCCGAGGGGAGCGCTGCGCAAACGGAACCGATCCCGCCGGTGAGCGTGCACATGGCGCGGGAGTACCTGGACGCGACGGTGCAGTTCTGGCGGCGCTGGATCTCGGCGTGCACGTACAGGGGGCGGTGGCGGGAGATGGTCGAGCGGTCGGCGCTGGTGCTGAAACTGCTGACGTACGAGCCGACGGGGGCGATCGTCGCGGCGCCGACAACGTCGCTGCCGGCGCCGATCGGCGGGGTTCGCAACTGGGACTACCGCTACACGTGGATCCGCGACGCGGCCTTCACGGCGTACGGGCTGGTGCGCGTGGGGTTCACGCGCGAGGTCGTGGCGTTCATGGACTGGGTGCTGGCGCGGTTCCACGAACTGGAGCCCGACGGGATGCTGCGCCCGCTCTACGGGATCGACGGGCGCCACGAGATCCCCGAGCGCACGCTCGACCATCTGGAGGGGTACCGGGGGAGCCGGCCGGTACGGATCGGCAACGCCGCGGCGGATCAGGTGCAGTTGGACATCGTCGGCGAGTTGCTGGACGCGGTGTACCTGCACAACAAGTACGCCGAGCCGCTGGGCTACGCGACGTGGACGCAGGTGTGCAGGATCGCCGACTGGGTCTGCCGCAACTGGCGGCGCGCGGACCACGGCGTGTGGGAAGTGCGCGGCCCGCCGCGGGAGTTCGTGTACTCAAAGGTGATGTGCTGGGTGGCGCTGGACCGGGCGCTGCGGCTGGCGGACCGCCGCTCGTTCCCGGGCAACACGGACCTGTGGCGACGGACGCGGGACGAGATCTACCGGACCGTGCAGGAGCGGGGCTTCGACCCGCGCTCGGGGGCGTTCGTGCAGGCGTTCGACCGGCCGGAACTGGACGCGGCGAACCTGATCATGCCGCTGGTGTTCTTCATGTCGCCCGCCGATGCGCGGATGCTGGGGACGATCGACCGCATCGCCGAGCCCGCATCCAACGGGGGGCTCATGTCCGACACGCAGGTCTTCCGCTACATCCCGGAGCAGACCGACGACGGCCTGCCCGGCAACGAGGGCGGATTCAACATGTGCACGTTCTGGCTCATCGAGGCCCAGACGCGGGCCGGCCGCTTCCGCCCCGAGCGACTGGAGAAAGCACGGATGCTGTTCGAGAAGGTGCTCGGGCACGCCAACCATCTCGGCCTTTACGCGGAGCAGACCGGGATGCTGGGGGAGGCGCTGGGGAACTTCCCGCAGGCGTTCACGCACCTGTCGTTCATCAGCGCCGCGTTCAACCTCGACCGGGTGCTGGGAGAGCACTGATGGGCCGGTTCAGGCCGGCGCGCCGGTGATGTCGCGGGCGGAGCGTTTGACCGCGCCGAACCAGATCAGGCAGAAGACCGGCCAGACCAGACCGATGACCGCGCCGAGTCCAATACTGATATACCCGGCGAACTCAGGCTGGATCAGCACCTGCTTGGCCCACTCGTTGTCCGGGTTGTTCGTGGCCCACTCGCGGACCGCCTGCTGCGACGCGATCCCCATGATCGTGCCGACGATCGTGAGGATGATGTTGACGACCGCGTAGACAAGGTGTAACGGCCGGGCGACGGGCTTGCGCAGCGTGAGCATGATCCCCGCTACCAGCAGCAACACGGTCCAGAGCAGGCCCACGACGCCGAGAGCCATCTGGAGAGGGCCGGGCTTCATGATGTCGGGCATCGGCCCCATCCCCTGTTGCGACGCCTGTTGCGCCAGCATCGCCTCCATGATGAGCGGGCTGGCCAGTCCGCAGCCGCCGCAGATGATGCCGAGCGAGCCCCAGACGATGCTGATGACGCCGACGACGGTGGGCCAGCGCGGGGGCTCATCGGGGAGCAGATCGGGCTGGTGCTCGCGTGGCGGGGCGTCGAGGGGGAACTGGTCCACGGGCTGGCCTCCGGAAGATTGGCGGTCACCTGTGATTGGGGACCGCCCCGGGCCGGTTGCAGGCCGGAGACAGTGTACCCGCTCGCGGATCAGAGTTGGCGCAGGAACCGCAGGTCGTTCTCGAAGAGCATGCGGATGTCGGGGATGCCGTACTTACCCATCGCCAGGCGCTCGATGCCGAAGCCGAAGGCGAAGCCGGTCCAGATTTCCGGGTCGATGCCGCAGGCCTCCAGCACGGCCGGATCAACCATGCCGCAGCCGCCGAGTTCGATCCAACGCGCCGGGGCGTCGGGGCGCAGGCGGATCATCATGTCGAACTCGGCCGAGGGCTCGGTGAAGGGGAAGTAACTGGGCCGCAGGCGGACCTGAGCCGAGGGGCCGAAGTAGGCGCGGGCGAAGTGGAGCAGCGTGCTCTTGAGGTCCGCCATGGTGAGCGGCGGGTCGTTGTCGAGCGCGAGGCCCTCGAGTTGGTGGAACATGAATGAGTGCGTGGCGTCCACATCGTCGGGGCGGTAGACGCGGCCGGGAGCGACGATCCTGATCGGGCCGGCCAGCCCCCCCACTCCTCCACCCGCAGCCTTCGCCGCCGCGACGGCCGCCTCCATCACACGGATCTGGACGGTGCTGGTCTGGGAGCGGAGCATCCGCGGGCGGTCAACCGTGCGCGGGTCGTCCACGTAGAAGTTGTCGTTGGGGTCGCGGGCCGGGTGGTCGGCGGGGATGTTGAGTTTGACGAAGTTGTGCTCGTCGTCTTCGAGTTCGGGACCTTGGGCGACCTCGAAGCCCATGCGGGCGAAGACCTCGACGAGTTCGTCGCGGACGCGGGTGAGGATGTGGCGGCGGCCGAGGGCCTCGCTGTAGATCAGGCCGGGCTCGGTGACGTCGATGGCGGGGCCGGCGGGGGCCTTCGATGCGCCGAGTTCGGCCTGGCGAGCCTTGTACGCCTCCTCCAGCGTGCCTTTCAGGGCATTGAGGCGCTGGCCGACCGCCGGCTTCTGCTCCTTGGGGAGGCTCTTGAGGGCCTCCATGAAACCCTTGAGTTTCCCGCTGGAGCCGAGGTAGGCGATGCGCCAGGCCTCGAGGGCCGCGGCGTCGGAAGCGGCGGCGAGTTCGGCGAGCGCGGCGGACTGGGCCTGATCGATGTCAGCGAGCATGGGGGCGATGGTAGGCGGGTTTGGGGTCGGGACGGTCGGGGACGAGGCGCGGCGGAGTGGCGAGGTGGACCAGGCGCGGACGGAGTGAGCGGGTAGGACGCACGGTGACGCGAGAGGGGGAGAAGAGGGAGAAAGGGAAGACCGC
>CALAFV010000377.1 GCA_937891445.1 uncultured Phycisphaerales bacterium
ACCCGCAACCACCGGATCGACAGTCCGGTACTCTAACCAATTGAGCTACCGCCCCATGTGGCCGCGGACCCGGGAGGTTCGCGGCGAAGGCTCGTGAAATGTATCCGGGTCGGAGCGCCGGTCAAGATCCGGCGCTCGGTGACCGGCGTGTCGGCCTCAGCCGCCCGTCGGCCCCCGGCGGGTCAGCGTGCCGCGGGGAGGCGGACCTTGGCCTCGTGGAGTTTCAGCGGCTGGCCGTCGGGGGCGATCTTGGCGCCCTGCGTCCAGAGGAAGACGCTCGCGGCGGCGAGGCAGACCACGGCCAGGAAGAGCAGGCCCGTGTAAACGTCCATGGAGGGCCGGCGCTGCACCGCCCCGCCCGGCATGTTCATCGCGTACTGGCTCATCGGATCGGCCTTTCACGCGGGCCGACGCGGCGTCGCCGCGGGGCCCGCGGGTGATGCGGAAGGGTTTACTGGAGGAGGCTGAGGACGTCGTCGTTCTCGGCGACCTGCTGGCCGCCGGCGACGAACTGGATGCGGCCGACGGCCTGGCGCGGATCGGCCTTGGTGATGACCATCGTGCCGATGAACTGGGCGCCGCGGGTGATGTTCAGGAGCATGTTCTCCCGCACGCCGCTCTGGGAGCCGACGTCGATGACGGCGAGGCTGCCGCCGGCGGGGTGCTGGAGGACCTCGCGGATGCGGCCGCGGATGGGCGTCGTGGCCTCAAAGGGGCCGGAGCGGGCCTGGCCCACGCCGCCGGTGGTCATCGCGGTCTGAACGGCCTGCTGCGCCTCGGCGAGCTGCTCGCGGAGGGCGCGGGTGGTCTGCTCGAGAACCTCGGTCTGGCTCTGGAGGTCGTTGATGCGATCGATGAGTTCGATCTCGCGGCGGTTGGCGGCGAGCTGCTCGGTGCGGAGCGCCGAGACCTCGTCGCGGTAGCCCTTGATGATCGTGGCCTGGTTATCCACGGTCGCGACCAACTGGTCGATGCGGTTGCGGATCGCGGCGGCGGCGGCGACGGCCTCCTCCTTCTCGGTGCGGAGGTTGGTCTGCTCGCGCTGGAGCGAGTCGATCGTCTGCTCACGGGCGCGGATGGTGTTGTTGAGCGCCTCGATCTGGAGTTGGAAGGTGGCCCGCTCCTGGCCGAGTTTGGCCAGTTCGGTCGAAGCCGCGGCCTCGGCGGCGAGCCGGGCGGCCTCCTCGTCCCGGAGCGCCTTGGCGAGCTTGTCGGCGTTGGAGGCGTAGGAGACGGTCAGCGCCGACAGCAGCAGGCAGAAGACCGCACAGAAGACGATCAGGACCTTGGTCACGATGTGCACGGTGTGCTCCTGAGAACTCGGGCTCAACAAGGCCGGCCTTGACCCCCACGCCTCCCCGCCGGGCCCCACCCGGGCTCTCGGCGGCGGCGACCCAGCCCCGGCGCCCGCGAGCGGCCAAGGCGCAACACGGCGGACCGACGCGGGTTAAGTCGCTCGGGTCGTATTGTGCACCGGGGCGGCCGACCCTGTCAACACGGGCGATTCGCAGATCTGTTCGGGCGGGTTCCGGACCCGGTGCGAGGTGTCCCAACTTCCAGCCGGGGCGAGGTCACTGCTCCGGCTGGGCCCGCTCGGTGATCCGCAGGATGGCCGCCGCGGCGGCAACGCGGACCTGCGGGTTGGGGTCTTCGAGCATGGGCTGGAGATACCGGAGGCCGTCGGTGTGGCCAATCGCACCCAACAGAAGAGCCGCCTGGGCCCGGAGGGTGGGCTTGGGGTCGCTCAGGTACTCCTCGGCGAGGAACGAGCCCCGCGGGAGCCCGAGTTTGGCGAGCGAGGCCGCGGCCGCGAGACGGATCTCTGCGGGCATGTGGCGGCCGGTCTCGTCGAGGCGGGCGGTGAGGTAGACCAGTTGGTCGATCGACCGGCGGTCGTTGACCTCGCCGATGATCTGCGCGGCCAGGGCGGTGGCTTCCAGGTCGTCGGGGCGGGAGGGGTAGAGCGCAGCGCGGATGGGATGCAGGGCGTTGTCGTCCCCCAACTTGGCGCGGGCCTCGGCGATCTGGAGTTCCATCAGCCGCACTTCCGCCGGCCGGGCCCGCGGCATCTTGGCCCGCAGGGAGTCGATGAGCATGGGCAGCGCGGAGGACTCGCGGAGTTCCCCGAGGAGGTAAGCAGCGTGGGCGCGGGTGCGGGGGGAGTCGTCCCATAGCAGCGCGCCGATGGGGGTCGGATCCGCATCCGGGCTCGTGTCCCCGCAGCGGCGGAGGGCGAAGACCGCAGCGGCCTTGACGATGGGCGAGGGGTCATAGACAAGCGGACGCACGTGCGGGAGCGCAGCGGTGATGCGTGCTTTGCCGACGGCCATGGCGGCGACGGCCCGCACGCCCAGGTTCTGATCGGCCAGGAGCGTCGGAAGCAGCGGCTTGAGGCGGGACGGCGTGACGGCGAGCCCCTCGACCGCGTTGGCGCGGACTTCGGCGGACGGGTCCTTTGTGGCCTCGACGAGGATGCCGATGACGCGTTCGCGGAGTTCGCCCAGACGAATGGCGTCGTAGGCCTCGACCGGCGGTCTGCTTGCGCGCTGGGACGGCTTGGAGAGCCCGCCGCTCGCTCCGCCACCGCCGCACCCGGTGGCGACGACGCTCACCGCGGCCGCCGCGAGAGCCGCCGCCATACCCGCACGCAATCGCTGAAGGACCGGACCGCTGCGCATCTGAGCCTCCCGGCGGGCGATCACCCGCTCTCACACTCCCCCGCTCCCGTGGGTCGCGCCGCCGGTTTGGCCGTCGGACGCGGGCGACAGGCGGCGGACGGCGACGCACCCGGCCAGCAGGAGCACCATCGCCGCCAGAGCCCCCCACCCCACGATGTCCCCGGTTCTGCCGTAGAAGGTCCCGGGCCCGCCGGGGGCCACCCCGACGGGGACGTCCGTGGTCAGGATCCCGTCCACGCGGGCGTCCTGGTCGGCCCCATCGGGACCGGAGGCCAGGCGCCGGCCTGAACGATCAACGCTCGCCGAGATGCCCGTGTTCACGGCACGGACCATGGGCAGGGCGAGTTCGACGGTGCGCCAGCGGGCAGCCTGGAGGTGCTGCTCGCGGCCGCCGGTCGCGGAGTTGAACCAGCCGTCGTTGGAGAGGTTGATGAGCAGGTCGGCGGCGAGGCGGCCGTCCCTGTACGCCAGGGCGCGGCAGACCTCGGGCATCGTGGCCTCGAAGCAGATCGGCGTGGCGAGTTTCAGGGGCGGGCGCGGGCGACCGTCGGCGTCGGGGGACAGCGGGACCTCGAAGATGAAGCGACGTGTCCCGTGGGTCAGGTCGAAACGCATGCCCGCGGCGCCGACGCCGACCACAAAGTTCTGGATGGCGGGCCAGCGCCAGAGGTACGGGATGACTTCGCCGAAGGGGGTGAGGTTGATCTTGTCGTAGCGGTCGTGCTGGACGGCGCCGTTGCGCACGAGGAACGCGCTGTTGTAGCGGGCGCTGAAGTCGATCTCGACCGATCCGCCGCCGGCATCCCGCACGGCGAAGTCGTCCATCGCGATCGCGCCGATGAGCATCGGAATGCCGATCGAGCGCTGGAGTTCGACGAGCCGGTCGGCGAAATAGGTGAAAGGGAGGCGCTGATCGGCCCAGACGAGGCCGGCGCGGCGCATCGCCTCCACGGCGTCGGGATTGAGGGTTTCACCGGGGAACATCGTCTCCGGCCAGACGATCAGGTCCGGGCGGGGTGATTGGGCCGCGGCGGCGAGGGTGAGTTCTTCGAACCGGCGCCAGTCGGCGAGCCGCTGAGAGATACTCCACCCGATTTTGTTGCTCTGGGGAACGTTGGTCTGGATGACGGCGATGCGCGCCGTCGGGGCGGCGGGGTCCGCCGGGGGCGTGCGCAGGAGGGCCGCCAGCCCCCAGATGGCGGCAGCCGTGCCGAGCATGCCGAGGCCGAGACGACGCGACGGCGCGGTGGGGTGCAGCAGCGCGACGGCGGCGCCGGCGATCATCGCCACCAGGAACGACACGCCCAGAGCGCCGATCCACGCGGCGGGAGCGGCGAGGATGGGCCACTCGATCAGCGGGTGCGAGGCGAGGTACCAGGGATAGCCGGTGAAAAAGAGTTTGGCGCGGAAGCACTCCATCCCGACCCACGCGACGGGGATCACGACGGCCGGAAGGGCGAGCCGGCCCAGCCGCGAGCAGGCGAGGGCGACGATGGTGACGAAGGCGCCGGTCATCAAGGCCTGGCTGATCGCCAGCAGCGGGTAGCCGACAGCAGTGACGTCGATCATCCAGCGCTGTTCAAAGAGCCACGCCGGAAGAACGCCGGCCGCGGCGAGAAGACCGGCACGCCAGGGACGGCCGCAGCCCCGGGCGGCGGCGAGGGCAAGCGGGATGATGGCGACAAAGGCGAGGGGCCAGAGTCCCACCGGCGGGAACATAAGGATCAGGAGCAGGCCGTGGAGCAGGCCGGCGAGCAGCGCGCCCGGCCCGGACCAGAATCCGCTCGATGGCGTGGGGCTCGGGTCCATGCGCTCGGGATGGTAAGCCTGCGCGGGGTTGAAACCCGCTCAGGGCCGGGGGAATCCTGAGTTTGGTGCCGTGCGGAGGTGAACCGTCCGCTGATCGACCCGCCGCGGACCGGCGGGCCACCCTGGCCATCCAGTTACTTGCCGGCGTAGTCGATGACGCGGGCGATCTCGCTGCGGAGGTCGGCGCGGCGGACAACGCGGTCGATCATGCCGGTCTCAAGCAGGTACTCGGAGCGCTGGAAGCCCTCGGGGAGTTCCTGCTTGATCGTCTGCTGGATGACGCGGGGGCCGGCGAAGCCGATCAGCGCCTTGGGCTCCGCGAAGATCACGTCGCCGAGCATCGCGAAGGACGCGGTGACGCCGCCGGTCGTCGGGTCGGTCAGGACGCTGATGAACAGGCCCTTGGCGTCGTCGAAGCGGGCCAGCGCGGCGGAGGTCTTGGCCATCTGCATGAGCGAGAGGCCGGACTCCTGCATGCGGGCGCCGCCGGAGCAACTGACGATGACCAGCGGGAGGTTGCGCTCCGTGGCGGTCTCGATCGAGCGGGTGATCGTCTCGCCGACGACACTGCCCATCGAGCCCATCATGAAGTGCAGGTCGAGGCAGCAGAGCATCGCCGCACGGCCCTTGATGAAGGCCGTCCCGGCCCGGACCGCATCCTGCGAGCCGCTCTTGAGTTGCTCGGCGAGCAGACGCTCCTGGTAGGTCTTGAGGTCGGTGAACTTCAGCGGGTCGGTGGGCATAAGCCCGGTGAACATGGGCTCGAAGGACCCGGGGTCGGCCAGTTGCTTGATCCGCTCCGCGGCGCCGATGCGGAAGTGGTGGTCGCACTCGGGGCAGACGTGGAGGTTGGCCTCCATCTGCTTGCGGTAGATCATCTGGCCGCAGCCGGGGCAGCGGAGCCAGAGACCTTCGGGAATCGCGGAACGGCGGGCGGGCTTGAGCTCGCTCAGGGAGCGCGTCGTCGCCTGCTGCGTCATCGATGCATCGTCCTTGGCGGTGTCGCCCATCGAATCCCTGCTCCGAAACATCCCCGCCGCGGCCGGTGGTGTGGCGAAGCCGGGCCCACGAGAGCGCCGGCGGCCGCGGAGAGCAGTGGGCAACGGTGGGAGTTTAGCCGGGCGTGCATGGGGACAGCAACCCGACGACC
>CALAFV010000378.1 GCA_937891445.1 uncultured Phycisphaerales bacterium
CGGCGGTGCCGGTCATGCCCGCCAGGCGCTTGTACATCTTGAAGAAGTTCTGGATCGTGATCGTGGCGACCGTCTGCGTCTCCTGCTTGATCGGGACGCCTTCCTTGGCCTCCACGGCCTGGTGCAGGCCGTCGGACCACTGGCGGCCGACCATGGGGCGGCCGGTGAAGACGTCCACGATGATCACGCTGGGCTCGACGCGGCCGGTGTTGGGATTCTCGCTGGGGGCGACGATGTAGTCGCGGTCGCGCTGGTAGACCACGTGGGCCCGCAGCGCCTGCTCGAGCAGGTGCGGCAGGTCCATGTTCTCGCCGACGTAGAAGGAGCCGACCTGCGCGACGCGCTGGGCCTCGGCGATGCCCTCGTGCGTCAGGAAGCACTGCTTCTTGTCCAGTTCGACCTCGTAGTACTGCGTGTGCTTCGAGCGCTCCCGCTCCAGGGCCGGGAGCGACGCCCGCAGTTCCTTCATCTGCTTCGTAAGTTCGGGGATGATGGACTTGTCACGGGCGTTGCGGATGTCCCCCTCCAGGCCCTTGATCCGCTTCATGGTCTCCTGGACCTTGTCGTCGGCCTCCTGCCAGGGCCGCTGCTTCTGGACCAGGTGGCGGGCCAGGCGATCCGCAAGGTCGTAGCGCGGGGCGTCCTCGTGGGCCGGGCCGGAGATGATCAGCGGCGTCCGGGCCTCGTCGATCAGGATCGAGTCCACCTCGTCCACGATCGCGAAATCACGCACTCGCTGCACCTGCTGCTCGACCGACCGCTTCATGTTGTCGCGGAGGTAGTCGAAACCGAACTCGGACGTCGTCCCGTACACGACGTCGCAGCGGTACATGCGGCGCTTGACGCCCTCGTCCTGCATGTGCATCGGGTGGATCGCCCCGACGGTCAGGCCCAGGGCCCAGAAGAACGGGAAGGTCCAGTCGCGGTCGCGCTGGACGAGGTAGTCGTTCACCGTGACGATGTG
This sequence comes from uncultured Phycisphaerales bacterium, assembly GCA_937891445.1. Taxonomy (GTDB): domain Bacteria; phylum Planctomycetota; class Phycisphaerae; order Phycisphaerales; family UBA1924; genus CALAFV01. The sequence continues at coordinate 965 of CALAFV010000378.1, forward strand.
GACCTTCATCCCCTCGATCGCGGCCAGGTACGCCGCGAGCGGGGCGACGATCGTCTTGCCCTCGCCGGTCTTCATCTCGGCGATCTTGCCGCCGCTGAGAACCATGCCGCCGATGAGCTGCACGTCGAAGGGCCGGGCCCGGAAGGGCGGGCGGCTTTCGGGGTAGAGGGCCCGCACGGCCTCGTACAGCTCGTTGGGGATGTCCACCTGCATCCACCCCGGCACGGGCTCGGTGCAGCCGAGGTACGGCCCATCGGGCGGCGCGGGCGGGAGGGCGTCGGCCTTGGCCCGCAGTTCCGCGTAGACCGGGCGCAGGCTCTCCGGCAGTTGCGAGGGGTCGAAGTTGTGCTTCGGGTTGAGGATGTTCCGGATCCCGACCGCCCGGTCCATCGCTTCGCGGGCGACGGCGAACGCCTCGACCAGCAGGTCGGCGGCCTTCTCGCCCTTCTTGATGCGCTCGCGGAACTCGTGGATCTTGCCGCGGATCTGCTCGTCGGTCAGTTGCCGGATCTTGGGTTCCAGCGCGTTGATCGCCGCGGTCCGCTGCGTGTAGCGCTTGACAAATCGCTCGTTTCGCGTGCCGATGATCTTGTTGAGGATGGGCCCGACGATCGGGATACCCTGGGGGGATGTGCTCTTGGCCATGGATGTGCCGCCGATGAGGTCAGGGGGAAGCGCCTGCGCGGCCGCGTCGGTGCGAGGCGGCCGCCGCAGGGGCGGATGTTTGTGATGTGTGATTGCTGCGGGAACGGACCGACGCCCTCTCGTTGTCCACCGGGAGCGGGGGGAGAGGGGACGGAAGGGCGGGGTCTGCGCGCCCTGGCGCCGCGGAAGGCGCCGGGCGCGGCAGGATCAGCACAGCGGCGGAGGGAGGTCGAGCAAGGCCACGCGGACCAGCCCGTGGGCCGGGCCCGTTTCCGGCGCGACCGTCAGCCCGGTCGGCGGCTCATCGGACGCGGGCCGATGGACCCACGCCGGTTCCGGCCGGACGGGGCGTTCGGTGGACCGACGCCCGGTGACGCCGCGGACGAGCCGCGCGATGGTCCCCGAGATCAGCCGCAGCCCGGTCCGCTCAGCGGCTCCCGGCGCCACGGCGCCGAGGTCCGCGAGAACGGACTGAACACCCATCGCCGGCGTGGCTACAGCCAGCGCGACGACCAACAGCAGCGGTACGCCGCCGATGGGACGGAGCGCCGGGCGGGTGGCCGCGGCGGATGGGGAGTTTGAGGGCATGTGGCTCATCGAGACGGGAAAGTGTATCGGCATCCGTGGGGGTGGGCGGTCAGGCTTGCGGACTGGGAGGACGGTGCCCTGCTGGGCGCCCGGGCACGATGGGCCCGGTCTTCCACCGGTTCTCCCCAGGCTTGAAGAGTGGGAGGGTACCCTGTATTGTGGTCGCTCGGCCCATTTGGGGCCGATACCCACAAGGCCCTGTGTTCCGGGTTTCATCCCCGAAGCCGGTCGCCCGGCCCGCGGTATCGTCTTGTCGTCGCAGCGCACGGCCGCGTACCGTCCGTAGATGGACCAAATCGGAAGGTCTGATCCCATGGTTGCCACCCGCCAGACGCTCCCCGAGACGCGTTCGTCGATCACGCACAAGTTCAACGTGGCGGGCCACGAGGGCTATCTCACGATCGGCCTGCACGAGGACGGTCGGCCGGGCGAACTGTTCATCAAGATGAGCAAGGAAGGCTCGACCATGTCCGGGATGGTCCAGGCCTTCTGCCGCGCGTTCAGCCTCGCGCTGCAGTACGGGCTGAGCCTCGAGGACGCCGTTGTTCGCTTCAAGGGGATGCGATTCGAGCCCATGGGGCCGACCAGCAACCCCGAGATCCCCGAGGCTCTGAGCATCGTGGACTACGTGGCGAGGTTCCTCGAGTTGAACTTCGGGTCGCAGCGGCGGCGGTGATCGGGGCCCGCTGTCGGGCTGCTAGTCCTCCGCCTTCTCCCCCTCCGGCGACATCTTCACCAGTTTCGGGTCGAACCTCGCCATGATCTCGACGAGGTCTTTCTGCGCATCCATCACGGCGTGGATGTCCTTGTACACGCCTGGGACCTCGTCGGAGCCGGCTGAGAGGACGGTAATGCCGCGTGCCTCCAGGTCCTTCTTCACGGCGCCGATCCGGAACGTCTCGCGGGCCTTGGTGCGGCTCATGACCCGGCCGGCGCCGTGGCTGGCCGAGTGCAGCGACTCCGGGTTCCCCTTGCCGCGCACGATGAACCCCGGCGTCGCCATCGACCCCGGGATGATTCCCAGGATGCCCGGCCCCGCGGGCGTCGCCCCCTTGCGGTGCACGATCACCTCCTCTTCGCGGCCGTCGATCGTGTGGCGTTCCTTCCACGCGAAGTTGTGGTGGTTCTCCAGGTCCAGCAGCACCTTTGCCCCGAGGTGCTTGGCGATGGCCTGATGGATGCACGCGTGGTTCGCGGCGGCGTACTCCCCCATGAGGTTCATCGCCGCCCAGTACTCCTGCCCCGCCTGCGAGTTCAGGTCGAGCCACGCCAGGTACTTCAGTTCCTTGGGCAGGTTCGCACCCGTCGTGTTCATCGCCAGTTTGGAGTAATGGTCGCACACCGCGGCTCCCGTCCCGCGCGAGCCGGAGTGCGACAGCAGTGCGAGGTACACTCCCGGCGCGAGCCCCAGGGCGGCGGCCCCTTCCTCGTTCTCCACCGTCAGCGTGCCGAACTCGACGAAATGGTTCCCGGAGCCGCTGGTCCCCAGTTGGCTCCAGGCCTTGTCCTTGTTCTTCGCCGTGATCGGCGAGACATTCCAGTCCCGGTCCATCACCGCGTGCTCACGCGGCTTCCGGAAGGTCGCCCCCACGCCGAAACGGGTCTCCTCCTCGATCGCTCTCGCCAGGCGCTCGACCTCGTGCTTCTTCTCAAGGGAGGTGACCGGCATGTCGAGCACCGTCATCTTCATGCGGCAGGCGATGTCCACGCCGACTGCGTACGGAATGACGGCGCCGCGCGTCGCCAGCACGCCGCCGATCGGCAGGCCGTACCCCGTGTGCGCATCGGGCATCAGCGCCCCGGCCACCGACACGGGGAGACGGCAGGCGTTCTCCATCTGCTGGATCGAGGTCGGCTCAAGGTCCTTGCCCCAGACCTTCCATGGGCACGGCTGGTGAACCGCTTCAGCGTCGTTCATGTGCGGATTGTTGGCGCTCCGCACACGCCCGGTGGGCCCGGTGAGACGCCCGCGGTCTCCGCTGGCCGACCCCGGATCCGTTGAAAATCGGCTTATCCGCGCTCGATTTCACCCGCGGCCCGTGAAGGCGGGCCGCTGCGCGGGTAGTTTCCAGAGGAGCGCGGCTTGCGCCACGACGGCGCAGTTGCGGCCGACGGAGGTGCAGCATGCGGAGCCGAAGCGTGCTCGGAACGATCGCAACCGTGGCCGCCGGCCTCGCCGGCACGCCGATGGGTGGGTGCGAGGACCTGCCGGGCAACGAGGAGACGCAGGGCGCCGTGATCGGCGGTGCGGGCGGCGCCGTTCTGGGCGCGGTGATCGCCGACGATCCGCTCCTGGGCGGGCTGATCGGCGGCGCCCTGGGCGCAGGCGCGGGCTATCTCATCGGCGCGAACTGGGACAAGATCACCGGCGACGACGATGAGGGCGCCGCCGAGGCTGTCCGCGAGGCTCAGGCCAACCCGGCCACGCCGGAAGAGGCTCGGGCCGCTCCCACGGCCGACGTCAACGGCGACGGCTTCGTGACGCTCGATGAAGTGGTCGCCCAGGAGAGGGCGGGCTTCAGCGACGACGAGATCATCCAGCGCCTGGAGGCGACCGGGCAGGTCTTCTCGCTCAACGAGCAGCAGAAGCAGTACCTGCGCGACAACGGTGTCAGCGCCCGCGTGGTCAACTCGCTGGAGAACATCAACCGCGAGCAGCGCAACCAGTTGATCCAGATGCGTCAGCAGCAGCAACAGCAGCGGGGCAGCGACGTCATCGGGACGCAGTGACCTCCTCTCGCGACCCCGGCGACCCGTCGGGGGGCAGCGGGGGCGACAACACGCCGCGCGCGTCGCTCCGGCGCCCCGGGCGGCGTTTCGCTTCTCCTGCGGCTGTCTACG
>CALAFV010000379.1 GCA_937891445.1 uncultured Phycisphaerales bacterium
CTACACGGGCCGACGGGCCGCGGGGCCCGTATCGTTCCGGCCTATGGACCTTTCGCTTGCCGGAAAACGGGCGCTGGTGTGCGGATCGACGCAGGGGATCGGCCGGGCGGCCGCCGTGGAGTTGGCGCACCTCGGCGCCACGGTGACGCTGCTGGCGCGGGATGAGGACCGGCTGCGGCTGGCGGCGGCGGAACTGCCGCGGCCGCGCGGGGCCGACGCGCAGGGGCACACGTTCCTTGTCGCGGACTTTTCGGATCCGGCGTCGGTGCGGACGACGGTGCACGCGTCGCTCAGCGACGGCGCGCCGTACCACATCCTCATCAACAACACGGGCGGCCCGCCGGGGGGGCCGGTGCTGGACGCGCCGCCGGAGCAGTTTCTCGCCGCGTTCAACGCGCACGTGATCTGCAACCAGATTCTGGTGCAACTGCTCGTGCCGGGGATGAAGCGAGCGGGGTACGGGCGGATCGTGAACGTGATCTCGACGAGCGTGAAGATGCCGATCCCGAACCTGGGGGTGAGCAACACGATCCGCGGGGCGGTGGCGAACTGGGCCAAGACGCTCGCGGGTGAGTTGGGGCCGCACGGGATCACGGTCAACAACGTGCTGCCGGGGTATACGCGGACGGAGCGGCTGGCGTCGCTCATCAAAGCACGGGCGCAGAAGGCGGGCGTGACCGAGGCGGACGTCGAGCGCGAGATGATCGCGACGATCCCGGCGGGGCGCTTCGGTGAGGCCGAGGAGGTCGCCGCGGCGATCGCGTTCCTCTGCTCGCCGGCGGCGGCGTACATCAACGGGATCAACCTGCCCGTTGACGGCGGGAGGCTGGGGACGCTCTAGCGAAGGTGCAACGGGGAGAGCCCCCGAGAGGTATGCGTGCGCGGGCCGAGAGGCGCGAAGGTGGCCCGCGGGCTGTTTCGTGCGCGCACCTCGGCGGCTGCCGGGTCGGGACGCGGTGGACCGGCTGGTCCCCTACCGTCTGGCAATGCCGGCACGGAGGTCGGCCGATATCCCCGTGGGGGATGGGCGGCGGGGCCGGGGAAGGGGGTGCCGGAGGCAACCATGATCACGCGCAAACTGGGGAAGATCGTCCGGGGCGGGGCGACGCCGCTGCAGATCCTGATGGCGTGCGTGCTCGGGGCGGTGCTGGGGTTCATCCCCGGTTTCTGGGAGGCGCCGGGGCTGCTGATCGGGGCGCTGCTGCTCCTGATCATCCTCAACGCCAACCTGTTCCTGGCGGCGATGGTCGGCGTGGGGGCGAAGTTGCTGTCGCTGGCGGCGATGCCGCTGCAGTTCCAGGTCGGGCGGCTGGTGCTCGACGGGCCGGCGCAGGGGGTGATGAAGGCGGCAATCAACACGCCGGGGGTTGCGCTGCTGGGGCTGGAGTACTACGCGACGACCGGCGGGCTGATCCTTGGGATCGTCGTCGGAGCGGTTGTCGGGCTGGTGCTGATCAAGATGCTCGGGGGGCTGTGGCGGCGGCTGGCGAAGATCGAGGAGGAGTCGGAGAAGTACAAGGCCGCGATGAGCAAGCGGTGGGTGCGGATCGGCGCATGGCTCTTCCTGGGCGGGCAGAAGAAGTCGTTCGCGGAGATTTCGAAGCGGAAGATCGGGAACCCGGTTCGGCTCCTCGGTGTCGTGTTCGCGGCGCTGGCCGTGGCGCTGGGATGGATTGTGTACGCGTTCATGGGAGAGCAGGTCACCACGGCGCTGACGCAGCGGGCGCTGGAACGGGCCAACGGGGCGACGGTGGATGTTGGCTCGGCGCGGGTTGACCTCAAGGGCGGGAAGATGGTCATCACCGGGCTGGCGATGGCCGACCCCAACGCCCTCGACACGGACCTGCTGCGGGCCGCGCGGGTCGAGGCGGACATCGGCGGACGGGACCTGCTGCGCAAGCGGATCGCGCTGGACCGCATCGTCGTGAGCGAGGCGACGCAGGGGGAGAAGCGGGCCCTGCCGGGGCGGCGGATCGGCAAGCCGCCGCGGCCGAAGCCGGAGCCCGCGGGGCAGAAGACGATCGACGACTACATCAAGGAAGCCCAAGTCTGGAAGCAGCGGCTGGCGCAGGCACGCGAGTGGCTGGAGAAGGTCTCCGGCGACGAGCAGGCGACCGATGAGCCGGCGCCGGGGCCGGATGGCAAGCCGGCG
>CALAFV010000380.1 GCA_937891445.1 uncultured Phycisphaerales bacterium
CCTCGCCCTTGCCGGTCTTCTCGCGGCGGTAGAGGGCAAAGCCGATGCACTGCGCGGCGATCAGGCCGGTCGTGTGGTCGCTCATCACCATGGGCACGAAGCGAGGCTCGCCGGTCGCGCGTGCCAGCGCGGCCAGGCACACCAGTTCGGGAACCCATGCAAGCGGGCGGGTCTCCGGCTCATCCGCCGCCTGCTCCGCGTCCGCCACGCGCTGCGGCCACGCGATCAGCAGCGGGATCGCGGGTGATTCATCGTTCAACGCCGGAACGATCCCGCCGGCTCGCCGGTGGGCGGGGATCGCCGCCGGAAGTTCCGCCTCCGCGAGCAGGGCCAGCGCCTCGGCCGCCGCGGCGGGACTGGGCGAGGGGGGGATCGACGCGGGGCGGCAGATCGTCTCCCCCGCCGGGATCACCGCGACCACGCCCCCGACCCGGTGCTCACGCAGCAATGCGTCCACCGCCTCGGCGTTGGGCGCCGTGGCGGCGTGTACGACCGAAACTCCCGGCCCATCCGTCCGCGCCACGACGACGTGCCACTGCCTGCCATCACGACGCACAGCCGCGAGCCTCGCGGGCAGGGGCCGCTTGTGGGAACCAGGATGGACGGGGGAGGGTGTCATCGGACGATCAGATCCCGAATAGTCGCCGGGAGTGAAGAACGATCCACGGTCGCGGTCATTTCAACCTCGATCCCGGTCGCGTTGTCGCGCCCGCGGGACGTGATCGTGTACACGTTGGACCTCACATCAACCAGGCCCACGAGCCCGGCAAGCCTGTTTCGGCTCATCGACGGGATCGCCAGCAAATCGATGACGCTGGTGAACCCCTCCGGGCGGGAGGACCGTTCGAAGATGATCGAGTCCGACAGGCCGGGGTCCATGCCGGGAAGGTAGTCGAGCGTCTCGGCGTCGCATGTGTTGAGGTTGAGTTTGCCGGGGACGGGCCCCGCGGCGGGGTCATCCAGGGTCGTCTCGTCGAAGAGCAGCGCGAGTTGCTCGTTCGTCAGCGGCGGTACGGACTGCTGTCCCGCCCCGCTGACGCCGGCACGGGCGGCGAGCGTGGCAAGGTTCGTGCGGAGGAAGTCGGCGAGCGTCGCCGTACCGGTCTGCGCGTGGGCGCGGATCGCCTCGGCCTGGGCGGTGGTGACGCGGAGGCGGGAGGCGATCTCCTCCGCGCTGGCCGTGAACAGGTCCAACCGGGGCTGGCCGGAGGCCCCCACGCCAAGACTGTCCACCGATGAGGCGGTGATGATCGCGGACCAGCCGGCGTCGAGGACGCCGTCGGCGTTGTCTGGCGGGAAGGTCAGGTCGCCGTCGTTCTCCTCCGGGTCGAGGATGCCGTTGAGGTTCCAGTCCTCGCCGCGGACGTACTCGGGACGGACGCCGGCGATCAACTCCAACTCCTGCAGCGTCCGGATCGGGCCGTTGCGCGGGCGGTACGGATTCGGGAGCGTCGCGTAATACTCCGCCTCGGCGCCGAGCGGGCGCGGCTCATCGTCGGCATCGATCCAGTCGAGGATCGCGTCGGCCACGTCTTCCGTCATGTTCGGCAGGAGCATCAGCGCTTCGGCCGTCATGAGGTTGATGTTGATCTTGGCGTGCTCGTCGACCGGCCCCGGGGCAGCCCGGTCGGTCGAAGTGGAATGCACAACGCGATAGGTCGCCCCGCGGCCGCCGGCGAGGGTGCCCTCCGCGACGGCGGCAAGGTCCGAGCGGAGCGTGAAGGCGCTGGTGAGATCCGGGTCAAGCGTTCCCGCCTCAAGCCGCGCGATCGCGGCCTCGATCCCCGCACGGGCGGCCCACTTGGCCCGCACGTGCG
>CALAFV010000381.1 GCA_937891445.1 uncultured Phycisphaerales bacterium
CCGTGCAGGAAGACCGCAGCGTAGGGCTGGACCTCGCGTTTGAAGTCCTGCCAGTCACCCCGATTGACGTGTGAAACCCCGCAGGTTTCGGCCTGTGGGGTTCTTGTTTCTCGGGTCCGGCGCTCACGCAATGTTGGCCCGGCGTCTGCTGAAGCCGCGTCTGATCACGCCTTCCGCTTCACCATCTCGTTGATCCAGATCGGCGCAAAGGGTGACGTGCACCCCTTCGAACACGGGTAGTCGCGGTAGACCCCGAGTCTCTCGCCGATGGCGATGGCCCGCTCGCGGAGCGTCGCGTGGTTGATGCCGATCGCCGCCAGAGCCGCGTTCATCGTCCACTTCGTCTCCGGCGGCGCCTTGGGCATCTCCTTCTCGATGCGGTCCAGGATCCCCGGCAGGTCCAGCCCGTCCTCGCCCGCGTTGATCCGCGACGCCAGCAGGTTCCACCCCGCGCGGGCGGCCCATGGGTCCTTGTCGTTCATCCACTTGTCGCGCAGCGCCGCCTTCTGCGCCTCCGGCAGCGTCTTGACGATGTACGCGTTGAACCAGTCCGCGACCCACGTGAACCGGGCCTCGCGCACCATCCTGTCAATATCTTCCGCCGAAATCTGCTTCGGCTTCATCAGCAGAATCGCCAGCAACTGGGCATCGAGGTTGCCGGTCTTCCACAACTGCATCGCCAGGTCGTGGTCGGCCTTGATCCTCTTGGCCAGCGCCCGGATATCGCCGGTCTTGCAGCCGAACTGCTTCTCGGGCGGAGCGCCGGGAATGCCGTCGGGCCCTGTCTTGGCGTTGTGCTTGCGCCGCCCCTCGTCGCCCATCGCCTCCAGTTCGGCCATCGCTTCCTTGAGGTTCATGGCAGTTCTCCCTCCTACCGCTCATCGCACCCGCGCTGCCAGGGCGATCACGATCCGCGGCCCGGCTCCCACCCCGGCAGTGCCGCGGCCTGCCTGATCCAGTCCGCGACCTGCGCCTCGTCCGGCCGGTCGGTCTCGCGGATGTCAAGGTACCGCACGTTCTTGTCCTTGCTCGCGCCGGGCGGAAGCGGCCGGAGCGATGCGCCTCGGAAGAACGTCACCTTCACGTATTTCGTGAAGACGTGAAACGACAGAAACCATCCCCGCCCTTCGATGCCGTAGAACGGCGAGTTCCACTTCACCGCCTTGCGAACGCCCGGCGCCTCCCGCGCGATGAGCACATCGAGCCACTCCCCCACGCCCCGCTTCCACCCCGGTATCGCGGCGATGTACGCCTGCACCGGCGCATCCCCATCACCCTTCGCGATCTGCGGATTGCCGCCCGAGAGCAGCCTGACCTTCTTCGCCTGGTTCGATCCGACCGATGCGCCCGCTTTCTTGCCATCTTTCCCGGCAGGCGTCCCACCGGCCCGCAAGTTCTCCGCAACCGCTGCCCGGATCAAGGCCTTGAACGCCGCGGCGTCGAGCCTCTGCCCCTCGCGGATGTCGATCGCCCGCCGCGCGTTGCCGTCGAGGCCGGCGTTGAACAGCCCGCCTTCACCCCGTTTCTCGAGCGCAGCGCCGCGCGGGAACGTCAGTTTGACCGCGTGCTTGTAGACCTCCCCCGTGCACACGATCCCCGCGTGCGACCACACCGGCACCCCCGCCGGGTTGGTCGGCTTGACCCACTTGCACTCCTCCGTGATCTCCGGGTCGGCCTCGCGGATCAAGCGTCGAACTTCCACCAGCACCTCGCCGCGCCAGTCATCGAGCGAGCGGATCCGTTCATCAATGCGCTGCGAGGCTTCCTTCGGGTCGCGGCCCTTGGCTGCACGCCTGCTTGCGCCGGAGCCCGGCTTCTTCGCCCCCGGCGCCGACCTCGCGCGCGTCGTGCGCGTCGCGCGTGCGACCGGCGCTTTCTTGCGCTTCGACCCGGCCATCTTCCCGCTCCTTGCTATTCGCTCAGCCTGCTCTCAACGGCCCGCCGCTTCGCGCCGGCCCCACCACCACTGGTAGGCGCCCAGCCACGCGATGCACCGGATCTGCTCCTCGCGCCATTGCTGCGCAAACGCAGACGTGCGCCGCACCGGGATGTCGCGGGCGAACCGCTGCGTGAAATCGCGCATCACCTCCGCCGCCCGACTGACGAATGCCTCCCGGTTCGCCGGCACCGGACCGTCGCCGAGCCGCACGCCTCTCAATCCCTCGAAGAACACCCGAAACGCTCCGTCGTAGTCCTCTGCGTCGCGGCACAGCGCCGCCACCAACCGGACCAGCGGCGTGTACCCGTCCGCATCCTCCACCAGCGGCGATGCCCCCGCCCGCAGCAACGCTTCGGTCTTCACATCGCTGTGCACGCCGATCCCGATCGCGGCGTGGAATAACAGCGGCAGATCGACCGATCCGCACGAGTCCGCGCCGCAGGTGTGCATCGGGCACACCGCCTCCGGATTGGCCCCCAGTTCGCACAGCACGCGCACTTCAAGGCCCGTACCCTCCTGGATCGCCCGCGCCAGCGGTGTCTGGCCCCGAGCATTGCGGTGCTCGATGTCAACGCCCAGTTCCCGCAGATACCCGAGCGTCGCCCGCACGGACTCCTCGGCGTTGGCCTCGAAATCCACATCGATCGCCGCGTGAAAGGCGTTGAACCCCAACTCCGAGACCGCGTGCGGGTCCGCGCCGGCTTCGATCAGCAGGCGGAGCGCCTCGGGATCCCGCCCCGTGGCGCCGACCGCCGACATGAACACCGTGTACCCACGATCGTGCGTTTCGTTGACGTCGGCCCCCGCCTCGATGAGGGCGCGGATCCGTGGCAGCGCTTCCTTGCCGTCGAGCACCGCCTTCGTCAGGGGCGACCACCCGTATGCATCCGCATCGCGCAGCGGAACACCGGCCTCCATCAGCGCTCGCACGACCGCGGCGGACGCG
>CALAFV010000382.1 GCA_937891445.1 uncultured Phycisphaerales bacterium
TGAATGGGTGGTTGACCGGGCAGTCGCAGTTGTAGACTCCCCCGTACGGGCCTCCCCATGTCATGCCGAAGATGCGGTCCTGGAAGTCGCTGCCGTAACTGGCCGCGGCCACGCCGTGCTGGTTGAGGTTGCCCTCGCAGATCACGCGGCGGGCGAGTTTCCTGGCGCTGGCGAGAGCCGGAAGCAGGATGGCGACCAGGAGCGCGATGATCGCGATGACCACCAGCAGCTCGATCAGCGTGAATGCCCTCGTGCGGCGCATCATGGCGGATTTTCTCCTCACACGTCGGGCCGCGTGCGGTGGAGCCGCCGGCGGCACAGGGGTCGGGGCCAAGAGTGAACAGGCGGAACTTATCGGTCGAGAGAACAAACGCATCAGACGATTTCCCCGCAGAACGCGAGGTTCCTGCTCCAAACTACCGCTTCCATGCAGCGGCGTCAAGGGGGCGGTGGCTCAGCGGCGGTCCCGGACCTCGTTGCCGCCGAAGTCCACCCCCTTCAGGCCGCCGCGAGTGAAAGAGTAGCGGACCTGGAGATTGCCGACGTGGGGGATAGCCGGTGGCTCCCAAGGCTCCGGGGTGTAGGTGACATAGCCGACTGGGCGGGGCGGAGTAGGCGAGTTCGGGTACATCCCCGGGTTGGCGTCACGGGTGTAGCGGAACTGTACAGAGCCGTCGGCCATAAGCAGTTCGCACCGCGCGCTCGGGTAGGCGTGGAAGATCTCCCGTTTGCTGGTGTGGCGGTCGTACTGGTCGTACATCAGGACTTTCTGGGACGGGAACGAGATGTCGCCCAACTTCCGGTTACCCAGTGGGCCGTCCTGGGCGGCGAGGCCCCTGTAAAGGTTGTGCGGCCCGGGGTTGCCTGCGTGAGAGACGGTATAGCGGCCGTTGCTGCTCATGGCGTCCGGGGAGAAGGAAGCCGGGACTGTGCGGTACGAGGAACTGAAGGGCCAGCGGTAATGGGCGCTGCCCGCGCCCGGACGCACCGCGGGCGTGGGGAGCCGGTCATACCCCTCGTACGGATCGGCGGCCCAGATGGCGCGGATGGTGTCCTCGGGGCAGGCGACCATCTTCTCGGGGAGGCGCTGCTGGAGGTAGTCGTTGAGCACCAGGTGCGTATAGAGGATCTGCGGGATCCAGGCCGACGGCACGTTGGTCGGCGTGAAACGGTCCTCGCGGGCGCGCCGGTGGAGGATCCACCAGGCCTGCTGGGCCGAGGCCGCGAGGGCGTCCGTGGTCGAGCCCAGAACGAAGGCGTGGTTGACGGGATGCTCGCAGCCCCAGGCGAGCGTGCCGGTGTTCGGCGGGCGCCAGCTCATGCCGAAAATGCGGTCCTGGAAGTCGCTGCTGTAACTGCCGGCCGCGACGCCGTGCTGGTTGAGGTTGCCCTCGCAGATGACGCGACGGGCGAGTTTCCTCGCGCCCGCGAGCGATGGGAGCAGGATGGCCATCAGCAGCGAGATGATGGCGATGACGACGAGCAGTTCGATCAGCGTGAATGCTCTCGTGCGGCGCAGCATGAGGTATCTCCTTCCCACAAGGCTCGCTGCCGCGATCGCGGGCGACCGTGCGATGACTGGCGAAGTTGCCGTCGGAGATGGACCCGAAATAGACGGGTTCGGGCCGCAGAAGCAGGGGCGAACGCCCGAGTCGGTTATACCTCCATTTTCGGGAGGCGTCAATCCCATGCATGAATTCACGGGTGAGGCAGCAATGCACACCGGCGGCCGCAATCTCGTGGAGCCGCGAGCCGGTGCCCACGGCAGTGGCCGTGCTGGACTCCGGTGAGCGGCGCGGGAAGCGTGCGTGCCGGCGAGCCTAACAGAACGCTCTCAGCGGCGGCGGCTCCGGCTGGGGGTATCCACTACAATCGCGGCCCCGCCGCTGTGTTCGCGGCGTGGACGCACCGTACTCGGGGGCATCACGGAGGAATCCCATGGCTGATACGACCCCGCAAGCGACCATCATCGGGCCCGACACCCACATCAAGGGCGACATGACGTTCGAGTCGACCGCGCGGCTGCTGGGCACGTTCGAGGGCAAGATCACCTCCAAGGGGGAGTTGCAGGTGGCCAGCGGGGCCACGTGTCGGGCGGCGGTCGAGGCGACGAAGGTCACGATCGACGGCGAACTGGAAGGGAACCTGCTGGCGCGGGAGCGCGTCGAACTCACGGCCAAGGCGAAGGTGAAGGGCGACATGGTCGCGGCCCGGCTGGTGGTCGCCGAAGGGGCCGCGTTCGTCGGGCACCTGACGGTGGGGCCTGAGGCGGCCAAGTCGATCGGTTCGGCCGATGCGGCTCCCGCCGTGGTTGTCCCGCCGCGGGCCGGCGAGCCGGCGCCGCAGCCCAAGAAGTAAGACGGACGCGTCGATCGTGCCGGCCGCGGCCGTCGCACGCTCGCGGGCGCGCGGCGGTCATGGCGTGGGCCGGTCCGGTCGCGCGCGTGGATCGCCCTCGGCTCCCGATCGATCCCTGAACCCGGATGGCCAAAGCCCAGGCCCAACGCGGCGTGCGGTGTTACCACTGCCGCCACCGCTTCAGCGTCGGCGCGAAGACGCAGAGCACGGTGTGCCCATCGTGCAACAAGTCCCTCGTCGTCGAGGACGTGGTTGTCACCACGCTCAAGGCGGTCCGGAAGGTCCAGACCTGCGGGAAGGTTGTGGTGCAGAAGAAAGGCCACATCATCGCATCGCTGGTGGACGCGGGTGAAGGGGTCGAGGTCGTCGGCGTGATGGAGGCGTCGGTGGTGAGTGGGGGGCCGGTGCGCATCGGCAAGACGGCCCGGTGGAAGGGCGACTGCCGCGCACCGGCCCTGGCGGCGGAACTGGGGTGCGTGATCACCTCGGGGTTCTTCGAGATCCAGGAGCCAGCGCCGGAGGACGGCGCCGGTGAGGCTGCGGCGGTCGGCGCCCCATCGGGATGACCTCGCGAGGGCTGGTCAGACGTTGAAGTACTTGGCCTGGGGGTGGTGGGCGATGATGGCGCTGGTGGACTGCTCGGGGTCGATCTGCCAGTTCTCGGTCAGGGTGCAGCCGATGCGCTCCGGCTGGAGGAGCCGCCAGAGTTTCTCCTGGTCCGACATGTCGGGGCAGGCGGGGTAGCCGAAGGAGTAGCGGCTGCCGCGGTAGTGCTGGGTGAAGAGTTCCTTGATCCGCGGCGAGTCCTCGGCGGCGATGCCGAGTTCCTGGCGGATGCGCTTGTGCCACATCTCGGCGAGGGCCTCGGCGGTCTCGACGCCAAGGCCGTGGAGGTAGAGGTAGTCGGTGTACTGGTTGGATTCGAAGAGCGCACGGGCGGCCTCGGAGACGCGGCGGCCCATTGTGACGCAGTGAAAGGCGACAACGTCGCGCCGGCCTGCCTGGATGGGGAGGTAGAAGTCGCTGATGCAGAGTCGCTTGCCTGACTCCTGGCGTGGGAAGGAGAATCGCTCGATCTCGCGGTCGTGGTCGTCGGGGTCGAAGATGATGAGATCGTTGCCGTCGGCGTTGCAGGGGAAGTAGCCGTAGACGGCGGCGGGCTGGAGGAGGCCCTCGTTCTTGCAACGGGCCTTGAGGGCTTCGAAGACGGGGGTGATCTTGTCCTCGAGGAGGGCCTCGTACTCGGCTTCGGAGAGGGCGCCCTTCCTGACGCCCCACTGGCCGCGGAAGAGGGCGATGGTGTTAATGAAGGGGTAGATGGTGTCGAGATCGAGGCCGTTCACGACGCGCGTGCCCCAGAACGGCGGGGTGGGGATCTCGTCGAAGGGGAGGACGGGGACGTCGGAGCGGATCGGGGGTGGGGCGACGGCGGTGGCTGCCGCGCTGGACCAGTTCGCTGCGGCGGCCTCGGCGCGACGGCGGCGGGTCTCGTTGATCAGTTCCTCGGCGCGTGAGCGCTTGCCGAGACGCTCGTCGATCTCGGCGGCGAGAACGTCGATCCTGCCGGAGACGATGTGGTCCATGACGCGGAGGCCGTCGAAGGCGTCCTTGCCGTAGAGGCACTCGCCCCGGTAGGTCGAGCGGAGGTGGCTTTCGCAGTAGTGGCGCGTCAGAGCGGCGCCGCCGAGAATAACGGGGATGGTGATCCCCTCGGCGTTGAGTTCGCGGAGGTTCTCCTCCATGACATTGACGGATTTGACGAGCAGGCCTGAGAGGCCGATGGCGTCGGCGCCGGTCTCCTTCCACTTGGCAATGATGTTGCTGATGGGCTGCTTGATGCCGAGGTTGTAGACGGTGTAGCCGTTGTTGGTCAGGATGATGTCCACGAGGTTCTTGCCGATGTCGTGGACGTCGCCCTTGACGGTGGCGAGGACGATCTTGCCCTTGCTCGTGCCCTCGACCCGCTGCATGTGGGGCTCGAGGTACGAGACGGCCTGCTTCATGACCTCCGCCGACTGAAGGACAAAGGGGAGTTGCATCTGGCCGGAGCCGAAGAGGTCCCCGACCGTCTTCATGCCGTCGAGGAGGTGGTCGTTGATGATGTCCAGCGGCGAATATTTGGCGAGCGCGGCATCGAGCGTGGCGGTGAGGCCTTCCTTCTCGCCGTCGATGATGTGGGCGCGGAGTTGCTCTTCGAGCGTGAGGGCCTTTCTCTCCTTCTTCGTTGTGGAGGCCGTGACGTCCTTGAAGAGTTGGATGAAGACCTGCAGCGGGTCGAAGCCCTCGCGGCGGCGGTCGTAGATCAGGTCCTGGGCCGCGGCCCATTGGTCGTCGGGGATCTTGTTCCGCGGGAGGATCTTGCTGGCGTGGACGATCGCCGCGGTGAGACCGGCTTCGCGGAGTTCGTGGAGAAACACGGAGTTGAGGACGACGCGGGCGGCGGGGCTGAGCCCGAAGGAGACGTTGGAGAGGCCGACGACGGTCTGGCACTCCGGAAGGGCCTGGGCGATGCGGCGGACGCCCTCGATCGTCTCCAGGGCGCTGCGCCGGTCGGATTCCATGCCGGTAGAGATTGGGAGAACGAGGGGGTCGAAGAGCAAATCCGCGGGGTCGAGGCCGTGGACCTTCGTGGCGCGGTCGAAGGCCCGCTGGGCGATCGAGAGTTTGCGGTCGGCGGTGCGAGCCATCGAGGCCTGCTTGTCCTCGTCGATCGAGCCGATGACCAGGCCGGCGCCGTAGACCTTCGCGAGGCGGCAGATGTGGTCGAACTTCTCCTCGCCGTCCTCGAAGTTGGCGGAGTTGATCAGGCACTTGCCGCCGGCGTGCTTGAGCCCGGCCTCCAGCGTCGCGATCTGCGTGGAGTCCAGCATCAGCGGCGCATCGACCTGGCGGACGACGCGCTTGACGATCTCGGCCATGTCGCGGGCGTTGTCGCGGCCGGCGTAGTCCACGTTGAGGTCCAGCACGTGGGCGCCGTCGTGGCGCACCTGCTCGCGGGCGAGGGAGACGATGCCGTCCCAGTCCTCGGCCTCGAGGAGTTGCTTGAACTTCCGCGAGCCGGAGGCGTTCATCCGCTCGCCGATGATGAGGAAAGAGTTGTCCTGGCGGTACTCCTGCGAGGAGTAGAGCGACGTGCAGGCGGGCTTGGGTTCGACCCGCTCCGGCGGGCGGTGGTTGGCGCGGTCAAGGAGCCTGTTGGACTCCAGGGCCTTGACGAGGGCGGCGATGTGGGCGGGCGTGGTGCCGCAGCAGCCGCCGACGATGCTGACGCCGCTCTCCTCGACGAACTTGAGCAGGGCCTCGGCGAAGGGCTCGGGCTTGAGGGGGTACTCCGTCCGGCCTTCCACGAGAATGGGCAGGCCGGCGTTGGGCATCACGCTGATCGGGCGTCCGCCCCCGTGCGAGCCGGCGACGATGGGGGAGAGGAGCGGGTGGCCGTTCCAGTGCCGGCCGAGCCAGTGGACGTGCTCGGTCATCTCCGTCGGGCCGGTGGCGCAGTTGAGGCCCAGCGAGCAGATCGGGTAGGTGCGCAGCGCGGCCGCCGCGGCCTCGATCTGCGTGCCCAGGAGCATCGTGCCGGTGGTCTCGATCGTGACGGAGACCATGATCGGCAGGTCGATGGGCGTGCGGCCGGCCTCCTCGATCGCGGCGAGAACGGCGTTGAGAGCGCACTTGACCTGGAGGAGGTCCTGGCAGGTCTCGATGATGAAAACGTCGATGCCGCCGGCGATCAGGCCGCGGGCCTGCTCGCGGTACGAGGCGAACATCTCGTCCCAACTGATGTTGCCGAGGGTGACGAGTTTCGTCCCCGGACCCATGGAGCCGGCGACGAAGCGGGGTTTGTCGGTGGTTGAGTGCTTGTCCGCGGCGGCGCGGGCGACCTCCGCGGCGGCCTTGTTAAGCGCGAAGGCGCGGTCGGCGATGCCGAACTCGTTGAGCACGTGCGGGGCGCCGCCGAAGGAGTCGGTCTCGATGACGTCGGCCCCTGCGGCGAGGAAGGACTCGTGGATCGACTGAATGATGTCGGGGCGGGTCTGGGCGAGAATGTCGGTGCAGTTCTCGCAGCCGCAGTAGTCCTTCTCGATGTCGAGGTGATGCTGGTGGATGGAGGTGCCCATGGCCCCGTCGAAGACCAGGACGCGGCGGGCGAGGTGGGCGAGGAAGGGGCTGGGAGAAGTGGGGGGCATGCGGGGCGATCTCCTTCGCCGCCGGGGGGCCCGGGAGGATGGGCAGGTCCGGGAACCTCCGGCATTTATCCGTTTATCCGGATGAATGGATGAATCCGGACCCCGTGAGTGTAGCACCCCTGGAGCGCTTGGAGCGGGGAAACGAACAAGCCCGCGGCGAGGGCCGCGGGCTTGGAGGGGATGTACCGGGTTGGAAAGCCGATCCGGGGTATAGCCGGCCGGGGGTCAGGCCTTCTTCTTGTCCTTGGAAGCGAAGTAGTTGCCGCCGAACTTCCGCTGGAACTTCTCGACGCGCCCGGCGGAGTCAACGAAGGTCTGCTTGCCGGTAAAGAAGGGGTGGGATCCGGACCAGACCTCGACGTGCAGTTCCGGGACGGTCGCGCCGACCTCCATGACGACCTGGCCGTTGTGGTAGACCTTGCAGTTGTGATAGTACTTGGGGTGGATCTTCTCTTTCATCGGTCACCTCGCCGGCCGTAAAGGTCCGCCTGGTCCGCCCGGGCCATCTGGGCCGCCGCGGCAGAGGGCAGAAGGATAGGCGAACGCCCCCCGTCGGCAAGCCCCTCCCGACCTTGACCGATCACCCTCCGAGCCTACCCTTCGTTCCCCCGGATGGCCCGGTCCCCGCGGCTGGGCCCGCCCGGGCGACAAATCGGTCCCCGATAGCTCAATGGTAGAGCGAGCGGCTGTTAACCGCTAGGTTCTAGGTTC
>CALAFV010000383.1 GCA_937891445.1 uncultured Phycisphaerales bacterium
TCGCCAGTTCGGTCTTGCCGTATCCCACGTCGCCGCACAGCAGCCGGTCCATCGGCCGCGAGTCCTGCATGTCCTTCTTGATCTCGGCCAGCGCGGCGAGTTGGTCGTCGGTCTCCTCGTACGGGAACTCCGCCTCGAACTCCTTCTGCCACGCGGTGTCGGCCGGGAACCGGATGCCGGGCAGGTGCTCGCGCGCCGCGCGGACGCGGAGCAACTCCGCCGCCAGCCCGCGGACCGACGCGCTGACGGCCTCCTTCTGCTTCTGCCATCGTTCCCCGCCGAGGATGCTCAGTTTCGGCGCTCCGTGGAAGCCGCCGACGTACTTCTGCACCTGGTCGATGTTCACCGCCGGGACGTGCAGTTTCGCCTTGCCGGCGAACTCCAGCGTGAGGTACTCCTCCAGCGGCTCGTCGTCGGCGACCTTTTTCGTCGCTTTCTTCTTGGGCTTCTCACTGGGGAGGACGATGGTGGGAGAGCGCAGCCGCGCGGACGCCGACAGTCTTGCTCCTCCCGGGGGCATGACCACAAGGCCGACGAACTTCGCGATCCCATGGTCGCGGTGCACGACGAAGTCGCCCGGCGCGAAGTCGAGGAACGTGTCCATTGCCCGCCCGGCGCGCAGCCGCGCATCGCGCCGCAGCCGCCGCCGCGTCTGGAAGCGGTGGAGCAGTTCGTGGTAGGGGACCAGCGCCGTCGCGGTCCCGTCCGCCTCGTGCCACACGAAGCCGCGGTGCAGGTACTGCACGGCCGACGTGACGGCGTCCTTGTGCTCGGCGGCGAACTCGGCGAGCAGTTCGTGCAGCCGCGTGTTTTCGCCGTCGTTCTGGCACAGCACGTGAACGCGGTGGTCGCGCGTCAGGCCGCCCAACTCGGCGATGGCGACCTGCGCATCCTCGGTGAACGGCGGCAGCGGGCTCACCGGAAGGTCGATGACCACGTCGGCCCCCGCTCGCGGCGCGGAGAACTGGTTGAGTTCGATGAACGCCGCGAACCGCTCCTGCAGCAGTTTGAGCACCGCCGGTGGGCCGAAGATGCCGCGGGCATCGGTGACGCGCTCGTAATACCCGCGTGCCTGCTCGGTGACCTCAAGCGTCTCGTGCAGGATCGCAAGGGCCTCGCGCGGCACCAGGTCGAGGAAACTCACCAGCGGCGTGTTCTCGCTCGGCTGCGCGGCCTCGGAGGAGGCGCACACGAGTTCGACCCGCTCCACCGCGCGGTCCGAGGCCATGGTCTCAAGGTCGAACTCGCTGATCCGATCGACCTCATCGCCGAAGAAGTCAATGCGGACCGGAGCCGCGCCGGTCGCCGCGCCGTCCGCGCCAGCGCTGCTGGCGACCTCGCCGGGCGGGAAGACGTCGAGGATCCCCCCGCGCACGGCGTAGTCCCCGGGCTCCTCGACCGCGTCGAGCCGCCGGTACCCGGCGTTGTCGAGCCAGCGGACGACGTCGGCCATGGGGCGCCGCTCGCCGCGCGTGATGGTCAGCGACAGCAGCCCGAGCGCGGCCGGGTCCGGGACGGCCTGCATGAGCGCCTGGATCGGGGCGATGATCACCGGGGCAGCGCCGGGCTCGGAGCCCAGCGCAAGCACGCGGCGGACCGCCGCGAGGCGCTGCGCGAACAGGTCGAGGCTGATCGAGGTCTCGCCGGGCAGGACCTCCAGCGCGGGCAGACGCACCGTCTGGGCCCCGGCCGCGCCGAGTTCATCCGCGGCCTCCTCCGCGTCGTCGAGGTGTGCCACGACGAGCACAACCGGCCGGGACGTGAGCCGGGCGACGGCGCCGGCGAGCAGGTGCGTGCTGGACCCGACGGACCCACGGGCCAGAACGGCGCCCCGCGAGGGCTCATCGCGGCGCGCAAGGGCTGCGAGGCGCCTGGTGGTCGGGTGAGCGGCGAGTGTGGCGAGAAGGTCCATACGGACGGTCGGGCCGAAGCGTGCGCGCACGGGCGCGCCGCCGGGTCGTGGTGAACCCGGTCGTGCGGCGGCTTGGTTGGGCGATGATAGGCGGCGGCAGGCCGTCGTCACTCGGCCGTCGCGGCCCCGCGGAGTTTGCGGATCGTCTCGGGGCCGATGCCCCGGACGCGGTCGAGGTCGTCCACGGATTTGAACGGTCCCTTCTTCTCCCGGTCCTCGACAATCCGGGCGGCCAGCGCCGGGCCGATCCCTGGGAGCAGTTCCAGTTCCGCCGCGGTCGCAGTGTTGATGTTGATGCGCACCAGGGCGCCGGGAGCCGCCGGCGCCGGGGCCGGCGTTGGAGCCGTCGTCACGTCCGCCGGCGTCGGCGTGATCGCCGCCGCATGCCGGCGCGGCTCGCGGCCCAGGATCGACCACATCATCCCGAAGATCGACGCTGCGCCGAGCACGGCGACGGCGACCCACTTGGCGGGGCCAGTCGTCCAGTCATCGGCGGCGCCGGAAGACGCGGCGGGCATGGTCGCACAAGTTTATGCCATGCTGGGCGCGGGGAGCGTCAACGGCGACCGCTTCTCGCGGAGGGCCTGGCGGATCTCGCCGAGCCGGCGCATGGCCGGCTTAGGCTCGCCCGCGGGCGTCGCGAGGCCCTCACCGTCCCCGCCGCCGGCGCCCGCCGAGCCCTTGGGGTCGCGCGGGTCGTCGTAGAGCACGTCCCAGCAGATGCTCTGGACGTAGGGCTTGGCCGCGGCGACACCCGCGATCGCGGTCAGCCACCGGGCCTGCGCGGCCGGGTCCCACGGGGCGCGCCAGTACCCGGGCTCCAGTTCGCCTTCCAACCCGAGGCTGTCGGGGTCGGCGGGGCGGCTGGGGGCGGAGATCGCCGAAAGCGCGATCGGCTTCTGGAGCGCGGCGTAGCGGTCCAGCAGCGCGGACAGTTGCATCAGGTCGCGCGTCGAGCGGCCGGGCTCGGGCTGGCCCATCGCGATCCGCAGGCCGAACGCATCCGGGTTGAGATTGGCCTGGTTGACCATCTCGGCGTAGTCGGTCGGAGGCACGGTTCTGTGCGTGCGGGCGGCGCCCTCGCCCCAGGGGGCGTCGATCTCGACGTGGACCTGCGCCCCCGGCTGAAGTTTGCGGACCAGCAGGATGCAGATACGCGTCAGGTCCATCACCTGGTCGATCGAGAGCGAGAAGCCGCTGGAGGCGTGCAGGCCCGAGACGATCGTCCACGTGCTGACGGTGCGCCGGTAGCGCGTGACGATGTTCCTGACGTGCTCGTAGACCAGTTCGCGCAGCGTCTCGTAGTCGTGCTCCCAGATGTACAGCCACTGCGGCACGCACCGGGGCCGGAAGTCGATCACCGGGCCCGCGGCTACGGGAAGTTTCGCCGTCCGCACCGCCCACTCGATCCAGCGGTCGGTGGCCGCGAAGGCGTACTTGCCCTCGGTCGGCTCCATGTCCACCCACCGCATCGGCATGCGGATGAAGTCGCACGACGAGGCGACCAGCCGCTGGAGCGCCGGCGTGAACTGCTCGGGGTTGACGGCGCAGCCGATCGTGGGCTGCCCGGGGAGGATGACGCCGGGGGAGCCCAGCAGGAGATTGCGGCTCTCGACGGTCTCGTGGTCGGTCAGCGCGTTGGCCGGCGGGCGGTAGGCCGCGGCGAGGGAAGCCAGTTCGCCGCTGACCCGCTTGGCGTGCATCACCTGGGCGTGCTTGAGCGCCAGCAGTTCGCTCGCCTCGAACGCCAGCGACAGGGCGTGACGGGCGAGGCGGTCGGCCTCGGCCGTGTAGCGTCCCGCCCCCGGCTGACTCGGACGCTCGCCCGCGGCGGCGACGGCGGCTGTGAAGGCCTGGCGCGCCGCCTCGAACGTCGCCATGACCGGGTCCTCGGGGGCGAGGTCGAACAGGGCCCAGTCCTCGAGCTTGTTGATGACCAGCATCAGCCGGTGCCGCGCCAGTTCGAGGCTCAGCAGGTACGGCCAGTCGCGCTCGGGGAGGAGGCAGGTCTGGAGCGTCAGGAACGACGGCCCCTCGCGCTCCGGGAGGAGGGCGGCGGGGAGTTTCGCCGCCGGGGGCGGAGAGGGGGGATCGACCCGGAACTGGAGCCGCAGGGCGGCGGCGTCGGGCGTGCGCTTCTGGCACAGGACGAGGTTGTTTTCGTGCCGAATCTCCGCGGTGAGCGGGGTGTCGTCCGGGCCGACGAGCGAAGCGTGCCGCAGGACGAAACCGCCCGCCGCGCCCCCGCTTCCGGGCTCGCCGCCCGCGGCCGCGTTGGCGGGGGCGCTGGTGTCGAAGACCGCGAAACTCAGCATCGGCGCAGGCGACTCCAATCGGCGGCCCCCCGGCGGGATGGTCGGGTCGTGGGGGTCGGCGGGGGTGCCGGCTGGGCAGGATAGCCGGTCCGCCCGGGGCGTGCGCCGGGCGCGCGGGGCGGGCGTCGGGTACGATGCGCGCGATGAACGGATCTTCGCCTGCCTCGAGGGCCGCGACGCCCGCCGACTCTGTTGCGATCAACCTCCCGGTGGTGCGGCGCGGGAAGGTGCGCGACGTCTACGAACTGCCTCGCCGCGGGGAGGGCAACGGCGGGGGGAGGCTGCTGTTCGTGGCCTCGGACCGTATCTCCGCGTTCGACGTCGTGCTGCCGACGCCGGTGCCGGGGAAGGGGCGGCTGCTGACGGAGATCTCCGCCTGGTGGTTCCGGTTCATCGAGCGCAAGGGGCTGGCCGAGACGCACCTGCTGTCGCTGGACGTGGTGGACGTGCCGGCCAACGCGGTGGTCGGGGGCGGGCCGGCGATCGAGTGGCTGCGCGGGCGGGTGACGATCGGGCGCAAGTGCCGGGTGGTGCCGATCGAGTGCGTGGTGCGCGGCTACCTCGAGGGGTCGGGGTGGAAGGAGTACCAGCAGACGGGGGCCGTGTGCGGGGTAAGCCTGCCCAAGGGGCTGCGGCGGTGCGACCGGCTGCCCGAGCCGATCTTCACGCCCGCGACGAAGGCGGCCGAGGGGCACGACGAGAACATCACGTTCGAGCGGGCCGCGGAGATCGTCGGGCTGGAGACGATGGGGGCGCTGCGGGAGATGTCGCTGGCGATCTACAAGGCGGCGGCCGAGCATGCGCTCAGCCGCGGGATCATCATCGCGGACACGAAGTTCGAGTTCGGCATCCCGGAGGAGGACGAGTCGCGGGCCGGACGCGCGTGGACGCAGCCGATCCTGATCGACGAGGCGCTGACGCCGGACAGTTCGCGCTTCTGGCCGGCGGACGAGTACGAGCCGGGGCGGCCGCAGCGGAGTTTCGACAAGCAGTTCGTGCGGGAGTACCTGGAGGGGCTGGTGGCGGCGGGGAAGTGGGACAAGACGCCGCCGGGGCCGGAGTTGCCGCCGGAGGTGGTGGAGGGGACGCTGGCGCGGTACCGGGAGGCGCGGGACCGGCTGTGCGGGTGAGGCCGCGGATCAACGCAGACTGATGCCGCGCTTTCGTGCGCGATTGGCGCGGCGGGTCGAGGCGCGGGCGTCCGCCGAGATTGGTCTCGAAGTAGGCCACGGCGAGGCGGATGCCGGGCATCCAGATGTCGTCCACGAGAACGAGTCCGCCGGGGCGGAGGAGGGGGGAGACACGGGCTTGAAAGCCTGTGCCGTGGGGAGGCGCGAAGGATGGGGGAGAGGGAGGAGTCCGCTCACGTCGTTCGCGGCTCGTCGTGGGCGCGTGCTGTGCGTTTGAATGCCGCGGTGTATCCGGGCGCACGGGGAAGAGCCCCCCGGCGGCGCCGGGGGCTCGCCTTGGGGCGTGCTTGGCGGTTGCGGAGCGGAGGTACGGGCTGGAAAGCCTGTGCCACGGGGGCGCGGATAGGATTCGGTGGTTGCCGCCTTAGCTCAGCTGGTAGAGCAGCGCTTTTGTAAAGCGCAGGTCGCGGGTTCGAATCCGGCAGGCGGCTTTTCTCAAGCCCCCCGATGTCTCCGCTGGCGGCTGGCTCCTCAGTCACCGGCGGTAGCGTTCGATGAGTTGAACCGTTCGTTCGATGGCCTGCACGGCCGCGTGGTGGTTCTGGGAGAAGTTGAGGCGGATGCTGTCGGTGGCGTCGGGGCTGAACTCGGTGCCGGGGGTGACGGTGACGGCGGCCTGGGTGCGGAGGGCGTAGACGAAGGCGTGGAGCGGGATGCTCAGGGGTGGGAGGTGGGGGAAGAGGTAACTGCCGGCCTGCGGGGTGCGGACGGCCAGGCCGGGGACGGCGCGCAGGATCTTCAGCAGGTCGTCGCGGATGGCTTCGTGTCTGGCGATGCGGTCCTGGAGCCAGCGGGGGTCTTCGGCGAACCAAGTGCGCAGGACGGCCTGGCTGTAGCCGGGGGCGCGCAGGGAGACGATCGCCTGGAGTTTCTCCATGCGGTCGATCAGGCGCGCGGGGCCGAAGGCGACGCCGAGGCGGTAGCCGCTGAGGGACTCGGTCTTTGACGGCCCCATGATTGTGAGGACGCGGTCGGCGGCGGCGGGGAGGGCGCGGAGGTGTGTGAAGGTCTGGCCGCGGAAGAGCATGCGCGAGTAGAGTTGATCGACGATGACGGTGAC
The DNA here is from genome assembly GCA_937891445.1 of uncultured Phycisphaerales bacterium. Lineage (GTDB taxonomy): Bacteria > Planctomycetota > Phycisphaerae > Phycisphaerales > UBA1924 > CALAFV01. Next base: position 6,478 of record CALAFV010000383.1, read on the forward strand.
GCCGTAGCGGTCGGCGAGGTCCGCGATGCGCGACAGTTCCGCGGGGGAGTAGATCGCGCCGGTGGGGTTGTTGGGGTTGGAGA
>CALAFV010000384.1 GCA_937891445.1 uncultured Phycisphaerales bacterium
CGCCAACCTCGTCTCCCTGCTCGCGGCGGCGGGCTCTTTCTTCGCCTTGGGGTATACTCGGTCCGTGTACCCCTTCAGCACGGATCGTTGTTGTTACCGCCGCTCCGCCGGCGTCTGGCCTGTTCGGCGCACGGCGGCGTTCACCCTGATCGAACTGCTCGTCGTCATCGCCATCATCGGGGTCCTGGTCTCGATCATCCTCCCCTCTCTCGCCGGCGCCCGCCGCGCCGCTCGTTCAACCGTCTGCCTCTCCAACCTCCGCCAGATCGGCGCGGCCCTCGTGGCGTACAACAACGACCACCGCGAGGCCGTTATCCCCTCATACAACATGGTCGGCATCAACGGCGATGAGCCCCTCGACGGATGGGGGCCGATCATGGACCGCGACGGGTACATCCCCGTCGCCGAACGCGTCGGCAAGTCCGGCTCCGCCTTCTACTGCCCCGACACGGTTGATGTGGAGGGGATGCGGGACGGCCAGACCGGCACCGATCCCGACAACCCCAAGGGCTGGATGGACTGGCCCAACATCCGCACCGGCTCGGCCAACATCCCCACGACCATCGAGGAACGGGGGTTCGACAAGATCATCCGCGTCGCCTACTGGATCAACGCCATCAACCCGATCGGCGGCACGGTCATCCCGGAGCAGGATCTGCACTACACCGGCTCGGTCGGCTACGGCCCCGGCTCCAACGGCGCCTACGTCCGTCCTACGTATCTCAGCGCCTTCCAGCGTCCTCACCAACTCGTCGCTCTTGCGGACGGGGTGTACGCCGGCCGCCAGCGCGACAACCGGCAGTTCACCCCCAACTGCCGCATCGGCTACCGGCATCCCGGGAAGGGCCGCTACGGCGCCGCGAACACCGCGTTTGCCGACGGCCACGCCGCTCCCATCACCGGCGACGTCTTCCCCCGCGCGCTGGGTGGTTCGAACGATCCTGAAGAGGTCCGTGCCGAGAACCGCAACGGCCAGCCGACGGTGTACGCCAACCCGGAGCGGGATCTGGGGCTGTAGGACAGCCGCCTCTGCTCCGACGGGAACCTACCGTCCCCACACGCGCCGCACCGCCCTCTCGTCGAGCCAGTACCTTCCTTTGTCGCCTTCTTTGATCACCCCGCGGAGCACCAGCCAGCGCTCCCCCAGGCCCATCTTCAGCCCCACATCCGGCAGCGGCACCGCCCGCTGCGGCGACACGGCGCCCGCTTCCCTGAGCCGCCGCACGGCACGCTTGCTCGCTTTGCCTACCCGCGACACAACAACCGCGCCCATCGCACACAACCCTCAGAGTGCAGCAGACAGCTATTGCGCCTTCCGGCACCGGCTGTCAGGGGCGGTGGCGGTTTTGCTTTGGCTCCTCGGCGACCTCCCACGAGGCCACTTGGCGCATCATCGTACCATGCCCGCGGCGGTTGGCTCCTCAAGTTCGGGTGATTTTGCGCCGGAGTCTGCGCGGAGCCTTGTGGAACCCAAACGCGGCCTGCCACTCCACGGGGAGCGACTGTGCCCTCGTGTTACCCCCGTCCAAGGGGGGCCGGGTATCGGCCCGATTCCTCGGGGCGCCCCCAGTCCCGCCTGCGGGATCAGCAGCGTACGTACGCATCCAGGAACGCGATGATGTCTAGTACGTTGATGACGCCGTCGTTGTTGAAGTCCGCCTCCGGCCGGTGGCGGATGAACGCGAGCAGGAACGCCGCGACGTCCGCTCCGTTCGTGACGCCGTCGCCGTTGAAGTCGGCGGTGCACAATGGACGCAGGAAGTGCCGGACCACGTGCCGACCGATCTTCCGGCCGGCGATGAACCCGTCCTCGGCGTCCATCCGGTAGTGCACGCCCAGGTAGACGCGGCTGAGCGCGTTCTCCCACGCCGCATCCGAGAGGCGGTGAAACGTCCGCGGCGGGTGGGAGGGGAGTTGCTGGTAGAACGGGTCCTCCGACTCGAGCGTGAACGTGATGCGGTCGGTCCCGAAGAACTCGGCCATCGCGAAGCACGCCGCCGCCGCGAAGGTGGCGTGCCCCGACACGTACGCCGGGAACGGCGGCGTGAACGGGTTGAGCGGCTCCCAGTTCGGGTCGGCCGTCGTCCAGGGATTGTTGTCGGTGTCGGCCTCGCGGATCGCCGTGATGGGGCGCCACAGGTCGATGTCCGTCCCGTACTTCATGTCCCACGCCGCGATCCCGGCGTCGCACATGGCCATCCCGACGTAGGCGAAGAGGCGGGCGTTCTCCGAGAGCGAGAGTCCGCGGTCGCGGGAGATCGCCTGGGCGATCTGGAACATCTGGCCCGGCGGCTTGCACGTGCCATTCACATCAACCGCCCAGAAGAACGCGATCCGCGTCTGTTCCTCGGTACGGAACGGGCTGTTCCTCGCGCCGATCCGCTTCACCTCGTTCACCTGGTCGGCGTAGCGGCGCGACCGCAGCAGTTGCCGCATGTTCCGGTACCCCAGCGGCCCGTTGCTGCGGAAGTGGTCCGGCTGCTCCATGCACCACGGCAGCACGTGGACCCACTCCGGATTGCAGATCGGATCGAAGTCGGGGGGCGTTGGGCGGTACCAGCCCGGCGCGGGGGTGAACTTGTAGGGCTCGACTGTCTGTGATCCATCGTCCGACCGCAGCAGCAGGCACGCCGCGGCCGCGGCCATTCCGACCTCGACGCCGGCCGTCTTGGCGGGACCATCATCGATCAACGCCAGGCGAGCGGCGTACTCGGCGTCCAGCAGCGAGGCCGAGTTGGGGAACAGATCCATCATCGTGTGGTACGCCGCGGCGGCGACGGCCGCCTCGCGCGAAGCGCCCTCCGACGCGGGCAGGAACTGCATGTAGGGCTCGTGCGTCCGGTCGATCGAGTTCACCGCGTCGTAAATCGCCACGTGGACGATCGCGCCGGCGCGGGCCAGCGGGCACGGGCATCCCTGGCCGAAGTCGGTTCGGAAGTTCTGGAGCAGGACTTCGTTCCAGTGCGTGACTTCGTCCGCTCGTGCCACGCCCGGCTCGGCCAGACAGATCGCGAGGGTCAGGCCGACCGTCGCCTTCCTGAGCATGCGCATTGCCGGTCTCCTTGTGCTCGTCGACTGGACGGCCTGAGCATACTGGTCGCGAGCGAGAAACCCTTTAGTTTCCGGCAAAGAGCGGCCCTGGGACGTGACCGGGAAACCCCGGGGAATGCGCCGCCCGGATCGGACTCTGCTACCCTCGGGCATGGCCCGCAAGCCCAAGGTTGCCCCCAGTCCCGAGCCCGAACCCGGGTCCGCACAGCAGGCCGCGTCGATACGGGAGGTTCCCACGCTCGACGACCTGCTCGGTCAGGACCATGCCGTTGCGCTGCTCCGCGCTGCGCTTTCGTCCGGCCGCATTCACCACGCGTGGGTCTTCCACGGCCCGGTCGGCGTCGGCAAGTTCACCGCCGCGATGGCCTTCGCGGCCATGCTCCTGGACCCGACGACTGCGCCCGACCTCTCGGGCAAACTCGCCCCTGACCCGGACTCGCAGGTTCAGCACCTGATCCGGACCAACTCGCACCCCGACCTGCACATCGTCACCAAGGAACTCGCCGCGATCAGTTCAGATCCGGAGATCCGCGACCGCAAGCAGCGCGTGATTCCCGTGCAGGTCGTCCGCGAGTTTCTCATCGAGCCGGCGCAGCGCACCCGCTCGGTGCTGGGCAAGTCGCTGGCCTCCAAGGTCTTCATCGTTGATGAGGCCGAACTGCTCGCCCCGGCGGGCCAGGACGCGATGCTCAAGACGCTCGAGGAGCCGCCCGAGGGGACGGTCATCATCCTCGTGACGCCCAGTGAAGAACGGCTGCTTCCGACGGTCCGCAGCCGCAGCCAGCGCGTTGCCTTCACGCCGCTGGACGACAAGGCAATGCGCGAGTGGTACCACCGCGCCGGTCTCCCCGAGGATCCGCCCGAGCGACGGGACTGGGTCCTCCGCTTCGCCGGCGGTTCGCCCGGCTGGGCAGCGAGCGCCATCGAGCACGACCTGTACGCCTGGGAGCAGACGCTCGCGCCCGCGCTGGCCTCCCTGGACCGCGGCACGCCCGTTCCCGAACTGGGCGCCGCTCTGTACGCCCTGGTCGAGGAGAAGGCCGCGGCGGCCGTCAAGTCCAACCCCGACGCCAGCAAGGAGGCCGCGAACATCTACTGGGCCCGGCGTCTGCTCTCGTACCTGGCCGAGCGATACCGCTTGGCGCACCGCGATGCGCTGCTCCGGGCCGGCGGCCCGGCGCCGGCGTCTGTCAGCGCTCCGTTCCTTCGCGCAACGGAAGCGCTCGCCGCGGCCGAGAACCACGCGGCGGCGAACGTCAACCTCAATATTGTGATGGAGAACCTTGCCGCTCAGTTGGCGATGCGGCTTGCACGGCCGGCGGCGGCCAGGGCAAGGTGATGGTGGAGACGGGGAGGGGGCTCAGCCCTGAAGGCTCACGGCGGGGCGCTCCTCGGCCTCCAGCGCGGCCCTCGCGGCGTTGCCCGCCGCCCGTTCCTCGGCCAGTTTGGCCATGAGTTGGACCCACGTCTCGCGCTCGTACTCGAGCAGTTCGATCGCCCTGTCGCACCGTTCGAGGCTCTTCTCGAAACTGGCGTTGACCAGCTCGGAGAAGATGTACGTGTAGACGCCGGAGACCTTCTTGCACAGGTCCGGATCGATCTCAGGCCGGATGGAGGTCATCAACTCCAGGACGATGGCGCGGCAGCGGTCGAAGCCCGTGAACGACTTCTCGTAGTTCTTCTCCGCGAGTCCTTCGCGTGCCTGCCGGGCGAACTTGATCGCGCCGTCGAGGAGCATTAGCCGGAGTTCCTCCGGCGTGGCGGTCAGGACCTTGGTGCGGAGGTACGGGTTGACGGTCTGCGGAGGGGCCATGGGCTTGTCTTATCGGCGGGTCCGGATGGGGGGATTAGTACCGGCGGACCGCCGCGGCCATCAGCGCCAGGCTGGTGAGGGCGCCCTGCTGGCCCTGCAACTGGCCGATCGTCCGCTCCATCGCCGCGAACTGTCGCGACAGCCGGTCCCGTTCGCGCTGGAGCCTGGCGTCCATCTGCGCGATCCGGTCGTTCTGCAGGCGGATCTGCGCATCGAACGCCTCGTTGCGCTGCTTGAGGATCCCCTGCGCGGAGTCGGTGTACCGCTCGACGAGTTGGGCCACGATCTCGACCACGCCGAGCGAGGAGTACTGGGGCTCGGCGGGGGGCGCGTTGGGGTCGGGGTTTTCGGGCGGCGGGACGCGGACCTTGGCCGCGAGCAGGTTCGCGACGCCCTGCGGGTCCTGCTCCAGGGCCTGGCGAAAGGCGTCGGTGTCGAGCGTGAGCTGCCCGCCGGAGCCGACACGGATGCCGATCTGGCTGAGCACCTGGAACTGTCCGGAGATCCCGGTCCCCGGCGACTCGATTGCCAGGAACAGCGAGGCCCGCAACTGCTGGGCGGTGGAATCCCCCAGCAGGGTGCCGCGCCGCTGCGACTCGGCGTTGTATTCGGTCAGGGTGTCGATCCGCGACACGAGGTTGTTGAACGCGTCTACGAATCCTTTGATCGCGGACTCGACCGCGTCGGTGTCGCGGCTGATGGTCAGCGTTACCGGCGATTCGCTCGGCGAGAGGGCGTCGATGCGGACGTTGGCGATCACGCCGTCGAACGTGTTGGTCGAACTGGTCAGCAGCACGGCCCGTGCCGGGTCGGCAGAGCCGTAGAACAGCCGGGCGTCGGTCCCCTCGCTGAGGGTCTGCAGCGCCAGGTCGAAGCCGCCGGTGTCGATCGTGAACCGTCCGGCCGCGCCGGAGCGGGCGCTGGTGAGGCTGAGGCGGAACGGGGTTCCCGGCGAGCCGTCGCTGATGACCGTCGCGCGGACGCCCGCGTTGGCATCGTTGATCTTCGTGACCAGGGTGTCGAGCGTGTCCGCAGGGGTGAACTCGATCACTCGCTCGAACGAGCCGTCGATCACGTTCTCCTCGCCGGTCCCGGCGGCCTCCCCCGCGATGTTGAGCCGCCGGGCGACGGTCCCGGTCTTGTCGGTGATCTTGATCTTCTGGGTGCCGGGGTTCTCGAGGCTGTCCTCGATGAGGATGCCGTCGCCGCGGTCGTTGATTCGGGCGCGGACGCCGAGGCCCGACGCGTTGATCTGCGCGATGAGGTCGCCGACCGTGCGGACCGACGTGCCGATGTTCAGCGTGGCCGTCGCGCCGGTCGAGTCGGAGATCTCGAACGAGCCGGTGCCGATCCCCTCGCCGCCGTTGAGAGACGAGAGAAGCGTGGACTCGGCGACATAGCGGTGCTGGAGGCGGGTACCGGCCAGGGTGGACTGCGCGACGCCCGCCGGATCGGTCTCCCACCCCAGTTCGGCCGCGGCGGCGCCGCCGACGATCAGGTTCCCGCCGCCGCCGGTGGTGTCGGTGAGCGTCAGCCCGGTGCCGGTGGTGTCGAGCGCCGCGATGATCTTGCCGCCGGTGCCGGCGCGGATCGCCTCGATCAGGTCCGTGACCGAGCCATCGGTGGGAAGGGAGAGGTTGAAGACCGAGCCGTCCCGGGCGGTGATGGAGAGCGTCCCGTCGGTCAGGCCGCGGCCGCCGTTGAGGTTGCGGATCAGCGTCGAGTTGAGGCCGGCCAGGAGCCGCCGCCCGACGATCGTGTCGCCGACTGCCTCGCCGGCGATGCCCAGGTCCGTCGCCGCGCCGCTGGTCGGCAGGTCGGAGACGGAGAACGTGCCGTCGCCGGTCGTGTTGTCCACCAGTTGCAGGCCCGAGCCGTCGGCCGTGAGGGACGCCGTGACCTTCCCCTCGCTCTGGGTGTTGATGCGGTCGATCACGCCCTGGAGCGTCGAGACCGCCGACGCGGTCAGGCCGCTTGAGTCGTACATGTTGCCGATGTCGATGCTGATCACCGAGCCATCGCGCGTGGTGATGGTGAAGTCGGGGGTGCTGGTGCCCGCGGCGGTGCTCATGCGGATGCCGTTGCCGTCGTTGAGCGACTGCAGGGCCGTGCCTTCACCGAGGCGGTAGACGCTGGCGCCGGTGAGCGTGCCGCCGGTGGCCGTGCCCGCGATGCCCAGGCTGGTGGCGGTCGTCGAGCCCGCCGCGTCGGCGATGATCAGGTTGCCCGCACCCCCGGCGGTGTCGGTGATGATGAAGCGATCACCGGCGACGCGGGCGTTGAAGCGCCCGGCGCCCGCCGTGTTGATCGCGGCGAGCACCTCGGTGACGGTGCCGACGCGGGAGAGATCCACGGTGGTGGACTGGCCGGCGGAGGCCGTGATGACGATCCGGCCCCGGGAGATCCCCTGACCGCCGTTGAGTTCGCTCAGCGCCGTATCACGGTCGAGGCGGCCCTCGGCGGGCTCGATGGTAAAGCGCGTCGCGCCGATGGAGGAGGTGTTGCGGTCCGCGAAGCCGCGGGAAAGCAACTGCTGCGTCCCGACGATGCGGTCCACGATGAACGAGTACGCCCCGGGCGTGGCGCCGGCGGAGGCGACGGCTGTCAGCGAACTGGTGTTGGAACTGACGGCGCGGGCCGCGGAGAAGACCTTGTCGGCGTTGAACTTAGCGGCGGCGGTCTTCAGCGCGTTGAGGCGGCCGCTGAGGTCGAGCCACGCGGCCTGCTGGGACTGGAGTTGGACGATCCGCTGCTGAGCGAGGATCTTGGGTCGCGACGAGACCGCGATGAGCTGGTCGATCAGGTTGCCCGTGTCGATACCGCTGAAGATGCCGATGCCGCTGGTGATCCCGCTCATCAACACTCTCCCGGGCTCACCCCGCGTGCCGGCCGGCGGCCAGATCGCGGGGGTGGTCCGCTGCGTGGTCCCGCGTCCACCCCTGCATCGTGTCCCGCTCCTCCGTCTGCCCTGGCGTGAAGCGGGGCCGGAGCAGGCCCTTGCGGTGCAGCCGCGAGCAGTCGAGCACCCAGTTGGCCAGCACGCGGCGGAAAAGGCGCTGCGCGTAGATCTGGGCCGGGTGCGCGGGGCTCGTGGGGGCGTGATCGATCACGGCCGGTCTCCTTTCCAGCCGGACGCGAGCCGAAGAAAGAGATCGGCGTCGCGGGTCCGGAGCCTGCACAGGACGGACCAAACAGCGGCCTTCCCGTCCCTCCCGGAGCCCCCGTTCCCCCAAGGCCCGGACGTCCTGCCCAGGCCCTATCGGCCGCATCGCGGACCATCTTGTGGGGGAGTTATGGAGACGCGGTCAGAGCCGGCTGAAGGGCCGATCAGAGATGGGGAGCCGTTCGTAGGATGGGCTCCAGAGATACCCGAGGGGCCCCTGGGAGCCTCGAACAGAGGACACGGAGGTCTGGCGTGACGATGAGGAACCTTGCACGGGTCGTGAGCGGGATCGTGGGGGCGGTCGTGGCGCTCAGCGCGGCCGCGATTGCCGTCGCGGCGATCGTGCACGAGCCTCGCGTGTGGTTCCTGGTGATGTTCGAGTCAGCCGTGCTGGTGGCTGGGGTGATCGCGGCACTGACGGGGCTGGGGCGGTTCCGCGAGTCGCCGGCGCTGGCGCTGGCGTGCGCCGGGGGGACCATGCTGGGGGCCGCGGCGCTCGGATGGGCGTCGTCGCGTTCGACATTCTCGACAGTGGACCCCGAGGTGCTGTTCCTGGCGCACGCGGCGTGTGCGGCGGTGCTGGGAGTGTGTGCAGCGGTGATGGTGCTCAGGCGCGAGTCGCTGAGGCCGCTGGTAGTGGGGGTGGCGCTCGGGCTTGCGTGCGTGGCGGTGTTGGCGGGGGCGTGGGCAGCGCGGGGGCAGATCGCCGGGCTGGTCGAGGGGGTGAAGTACCCGCTCGCGATCATCGGCTTCGTGGTCGTGATGGGGCTGCTCAGCGCGAGCGTGCACATGGTCATCCATGCGTTCGAAGTCGGTGCGCAGGGCGGGGAAGCGCGGTAAGACAGACAGCGCGCTCGCGTGCTCGTGGCGATGCGGTGATCGGCAAAGGAAAAGAAAAGCCCCGGGTCTGAGCCCGGGGCTGTCTTAATCAAGCGGCGGACCCGGTGCCGTGGTCAGGGCCGCAGGAGGATGGAGCGGCCGCGGAAGCCATCCGGTGTCGGGCGGATCTCGGTGACGTTGTCGCCGAGGTGCCGCAGAAGGACCTGCAGCGGGGGCAGCTTCTTCACCCAGCCGGGCTGCTCCTCGCGGAAAGACTCGAGGAACTCCTTCTTCATGTCCTCGTCCATGCCCCACTCGGCGAGCCTCGCCTCGTAGATCTTCTCGGCGTTCTGGGTTTCCCAATAGGCGTGCTCAATGGTCTCGGCGGTGTTGGAGTAGGAGTAGAACGCGGCGCCCGGGGCGAGGACTCCGGCGGCGCGGCGGAAGCGGTCGGTCGTCGCCAGACGCGCGGCGTCGGGGCGCGACGCGAGCCGGAAGGCGTTCTCGATCGACTGAGCGTCGCCGATGAAAATGTGCTCGAACCCGATGCCGATCGCGAAGGATTCGTCCTCCTCGCGCTGGAAGATCTGGTTGCCCTCGAAGACGCGGGCGGTCATGCCCATCATCGGAGCAAACTGGTTGAGGGAGTTGGCGATCGTCAGGGCATCCTTGAGGCGGATGGCGAAGAGCGGGGGATTCTCACCGGGCTCGAAGGGACGGGAGACCGCCTGCGTGACGTGCAGTTCGGAGCCCAGGGCGTTGAAGATCGGGGCGATCTGGGCGTCGATCATGGCCTCCATACTGGCGGCCTGTCCCTGCATCTCCGGAGGCAGGGCCTTGGCGAGTCCGCGCAGCAGGTCGGGGATGCGGTCGAAGCGCAGGGCGATGGAGTAGGCGGTCATTGCGTCCGACGGAACGAATGCGGGCGGGTTGTAGGCGTCCAGGCGCGAGTCCACGAGGGTCAGCAGGCCGACCTTCCGCGGGGCAAGGACCCCGATGGTCTGCTCGGCGATGCCCGCCTCGGTGTCGATGCGGACGCCGACGCCGAAGGCCTCCACGGCGCCCAGGCCCAGAGCGTTGACAAGCCCTTCGCCCGCGCCCGGAGGGGCGAAGAGCGAGAGCATCCCATCCATGCCGCCCTCGATCTGGTCGCGGATGTACTGGCTGGCGATGCCGACGACCATGAGGTGCGAGCCGTCGGGGTGCTGAGAGAGAGCGGCGTTGTAGGTACGGTTCTGGGCCAGGCGCTCGGCGTTGCCGCCGCGGCCGGCGGCGCGGTCGATCGCAGCCTCAAGGGCGCGGCGGCTGGTGGAGGCGATGATCGCGGAGCCGGAGCGGGCCACCAGCATCGGCTGGGGCTCGTCGTCATCGTCGCCGAAGTCCATGCCGTGGTCCTCGTCCTCGGAGGGAGTGACGGTGACGACGTAGATGTCCGTTCCCTCGTAGTCCGACTCGTCGAGCCGGATGTGGCCGTCCTTGCGGAGCCGCTCGAAGATGTCGGCGAGGGTGGTCATCATCGCCTCGGCTTCTTCGCCGAAGTCGGCGAAGGCCAGGATGTGGATGTCGTGCGACTCCTCGTCGTCGTCCTTCTTCTCCGGGAACATGGCGAAGCCGACGCCGCCGACAGGCTCGCGCAGGTCCTCCTTGTCCACGTTCTTCTCGAACCAGTCCCAGACCTGGCCGCCGCCGCGCTCACGGTCGGCTAGTTCCTCCTTCATGAACTCGTCGATGAAGGCCTGCACCTCCGGCTCGTTCCAGAGTTTGCCGAGTTCAGAGCGGAGCAGGGCTGTCTTGGCGCGGGGCCAGTCGGGGATGTTCACGACCAGGAAGGTCTCGAGCGGGGCGACGTCGGCGAGAGCGACTTTGTCGTTCTGGGCTCTGGCGATAGGCGCAAGCAGCGCGCATGACAGGAGCACGAGGGCGGCGGCGAGGGTGCGGCGCATCTGGGGCCTTTCTGCGAGAGGCTCGGGCCGGTCGATGAAGCCGGCCGAGCGGGTGACGGGCGTGAGAGGGGAGGCTGACGGCTCACCGGTCGCCCGAGGCGCCGGGAGAGGAGTCATCGAGGGCGGCGGGGACGCCGAAGAGCGAGCGGGTCGGCGGGTCGTTGTACATGTAGCCCGAGTTGGGGTTCTCCTTGTTGAACGCGAAGGCGTCGCGGTTGCGGATGAAATCGCGAACGTAGCGGGCGGGGATGGCGAAGTTGAGCCCCTCGCCCAGGGGGATGCCCATGTTGGTGACGCCGATCACTTCGCCGCGGTCGTTGAACAGGGGCCCGCCGGAGTTGCCGGGGTTGATCTGCGTGTCGGTCTGGATGTACGTCACGCCCTCGAAGGAGCGCTGGGTGGTGGAGATGACGCCGCGGGAGAGCGTGCGCTCCAGGCCAAGGGGAGCGCCGATGGCGAAGACGTCCTGCCCCGCGGCGAGGTCCTCGGTGCCCTGGAGGTAGACGGTGGCGTAGGGGCTGTCCCCTTCTTTGCGGGGCAGGCGGAGCAGGGCAAGGTCGAGGTGATCGCTGACGGCGATGATCTCGACGTCCTCGATGATGCGGCGGCGGAAGTCGCGGACGCCGCTCTCCGACTTGTTCTGCTCGAAGACGGTCACCTTGATCTTGCGCTCCTTCTGGATGACGTGCGCGTTGGTGATCATGTAACCGTCGGGATGGATGATGAAGCCCGAGCCGGTGCCGGAGGGCGTCGAGACCATGACGACGGCCTCGCCGAAGGCGCGCGCGAGTTCCTTGGGGGATCGCTCCGGAAGGTTCGTGGCGGTGCGGTAGAGATCCTCCTGACGCACCGTTGATGGGGCCACGGCGTCGGGGGCGGCTCGCTCGATCGTCTCGACGCGGGCGCGGTCGATCTTGATGACCTGGTCGCAGAAGTCGAGCCAGAGGGCCTCGGAGGTCTCCTTGAGGATCTTGGCGGAGATGCGTGACCCGTCGTTGAGAACGACCGTGTCCGTCGCGAGGGACCGCGGCGCGGCGGCGCCGGTGACTGGTTCGCCGGCCGGAGCGGGTGCAGGCGTGTCGGGCTGGGCGGCGTGCGCCCAGGAGGCTGCCACGAGGACGAGGGCGGCCGCGCCGGCTCGAATGTGCATCATGAGGCTCCTCATCGGCCGGGGCGGGCGGATCCCTTGCCCGGGCACTTGGAGAGTCTAGCCTTCATTCTTCGGAACTGTTCGCGGACTGTTCCAGTAGAACGGAGGGGGATCCCGATAGGGGGGACGCCGGAGGCGGCCGAGCCGCGAACTGAGCGCGGAGCGTGGCACCGCTGGGCCGACGCCGCAAGCCCGCCGCCGGACCTCAGCACATGGAGATCGAGCACGATGCGGAGCCGAACCACTGGCGTTCTGACCGGCCTTCTCGCCGCCGCGGGGCTCTGCGCCGCGGCCCACGCCCAGCCGCAGGCGGACCTGGCGCGGTACTACGGCTTCGATCCGATGCGGATCATCGTGGTTGATGACAACTGCGGGCCGGTGGTGACGGGGGACTTCAACAACGACGGCCGGCCGGACATCGCGGTGGTGAACAACCGCAAGAGCCGGATCGAGATCCACTACCTGCGCGCCAGCGAGCGGACGGACGCGGAGCGGGGCCGGGTGATGCGGGCCAACGAACTTCCCCCGAGCCCGTGGTACGACCGGCAGGACGTCTCGGTGTCGCACCGCGTGACGGCCTTGCGCGCCGTGGACGTGAACGGGGACAACAAGCTCGACATCGTGTACGCCGGCGGACCCAGCCCGTCGGAGGTCGTCGTGCTGCGCCAGGAGAGCCCGACGAGTTTCCACGTCGCCGCGCGCCGCGTTGTGCGCGGGCTGGCGGCGCGGCAGGCGGGGCTCGCGGTGGCCGACATCATGGGCGACGGGGGCCTGGAAGTGGCGGTGATCGCCGACAAGCGACTGGCGGTCTTCCCGCTGGGGCCGGACGGGACGATCGGCGAACCGACGATGGTGGGAACGCCGGCCGAACTCGCGGCGTTCTTCGTCGAGGACTACAACGGCGACGGGTTGCTGGATGTCCTGGGGGTCGTGCCGGATGACGCGACGCCGCTGCGTCTGTGGCTCCAGAGCCAGGACCCTCGCCGGACGGCGAAGGAGGGTTTGCTGGCGTCGGAGATCCGCTTCGAGATGCCGGGGGTGATCGAGGTGGAGCCGGTGCGATTCCCCGACCGGAAGGGGGCGAGCGTCGCGGTGATCGAGCGGGCGACGCGCCGGCTGGTGGCGTACGACCTGGTGTCGCGCCCGATGGAGTCGCGTCTGGGCGCGGGGGCCGGCGGCGAGCAGCAGGTGCGTGCCGCGGTGTGGGCCTTCACCGACGGAGCGACCAAAGACCGCGCCACAGTCGTGACCGACCTGGACGGTGACGGCCTGCTGGACCTGCTGGCGACGGACGCTTCGGCGAACACGGTCGTGTGGTACCGGCAGAGCCAGAAGATCGGGCTGGGGGCGGCGGAGCCGTTCAGCGCATTCAAGAAGCCCAAGGCGATCGCGGTGGGGGAGTGGAACGGCAAGCCGGGGCCGGAGGTCTTCGTGCTGTCGGAGGAGGAGAAGGCGGTCGGGGTCAGCGAGTTCGATCCCAAGGCCGGACGCCTGGAGTTCCCGCGGCCGCTGACGATCAAGACCGCTGGGGGCTCGCCGGTGGCGATGGGGTACGTGCGCCTGGGGACGCAGGCGGGAGGGGGCGGCGAGCAGGGGATGCTGGCGGTGATCCTCAAGGACCGCCGCGATCACACGCTGGAACTGCACCGGCCGGATGGGGAAGTGACGGTCGTGCCGCTGCCCGGGGTCAGCCGCTCGCCGCAGTCGATGCTCGCGGCGGATGCGGACCAGGACGGCGTGACCGACTTGATGCTCTTCACGCCTAATGAGCCCATGGTGATGGTGCGGGCGACCGGGGGTGAGGGGGAGCCGAAGTACCAGGTGCTGACGGACAAGGACATGCCGCAGTACGGCTTGGTGCAGGCGGCGGGCCCGAGCAACACGGCGCTGCTGGATGTGGATGGGGACGGGAAGCAGGAGGTGCTGATCGCCGACGCCAACTTCGTGCGGGCGTGCCGCTACGACGTGGCGAAGGGGTGGATCGTCGTCGAGCAGGTGACGATGCCCGAGCCCGGGACCTCGCTGGTCGGGCTCGCGACGCTGCGGACGGGCGGGGCGTCGGGTGAGGAGATCGTTCTGGCGTCGGACAAGGGCAACGGGCGGCTGGTGCTGATCGGGCGCGATGGGAAGGACGGGGAGTGGGGCGTGCGCCGGCGCCTGCGCCTGATGGGCTTCCCGCTCGGGCCGATCTTCGCCGGGGCATTCGCGGGCGACGGCGAACCGACGGTGCTGTGCATCGGCGACGATGGGTTCGGGCTGGTGCGCCTGGCGGGCGAGCGGTACGAACTGGATCCGTTCGCGTTCTACCGGTCCGAGCAGGACGGCCGCGCGGAACACGAGATCGAGGTCGGCGACATCAACGGCGACGGGTACGTGGATCTGGTCGTGCTGGACGCCGGGGAGCGGATGTGCCAGATCCTGAGTTTCACGGCCCGGCGCAACCTCGTTGCGGCGACCGAGTTCGAGGTCTTCCAGTCGCGGCTGTTCGGCCGCGGCAGTTCTCGCGAGCAGGAGCCGCGGAGCGGGCTGGTCGCGGACGTGACGGGCGACGGGCGGGACGACATCGTGTTGACGGTGCACGACCGCCTGATCATCTACCCGCAGGCGACGGAGAAGAAGTAAGCGACGCGGCGAGGAAGTCGCGGACGGCGGCGGCGCTGCGCTCGGCGTGAGCCGGGTCGGTCCACAGGTTCAGGTGGCCGGCACCGGGGATGACGGCCAGCGTTCCCCGCGGCGCGGCCGCCGCGATTGCCCGCGCATCGTCCAGCGGCGAAACGGCGTCGGCGTCGCCGGCGAGAACCAGGAGCGGGAAGCGGAGGTCGGCGGCGAGGCGGGCGCGGTCAAAACGCGTGCCCATTCGCTCGGTCGCCCACGAGAGCCCGTGACCGTTGCGAAGCCCGGCCCAGGCCATCGCGGGCGGGAGCGTGAGCCGCCAGGGGAGGCCGGCGCCGGCGAGAACGTTCCGCGCGGGAGTCATGGGGATGCGGTAGGGAGCCTCGGCGATGACGGCGGCGATGCGGCCGCGCTGAGCGCGGACGGCCGCGTCGATGCTGACGCCGGCGCCGAGGGAGAACCCGTGGAGCACGAGCGCGGAGGCGTCGGCGCCCTGGCTGACCCTGAGCGCCAGGTCGGGTGTGGGCGGCGATGTGCTCAGCATTGGCGCGAATGCGGCGGGCCTGAGGCCCGGGCGCTACCGGGCGGAGGTGGTGGTGCGGAGCGGCGGCGGCCTGGCCGCTGCCCCCGAGACGCTGCGCATCCCGGTGGAGCTCAACGTCGCGCCGAAGGCGATGTTGCGGCTGCATCTGCCGATCGCAGCCCGGCAGGGGGCGCCTCCGCGTGGG
>CALAFV010000385.1 GCA_937891445.1 uncultured Phycisphaerales bacterium
TGGAGGCGGGGTGAACCTGCGGAGACGGTGCGAGCGCCAGCGAGCAGGCCGCCGAGATGGAGTGGAGCGACCATCACGCCGCGGCCCCGGAAGGGCCCCCGGCTACTTTCGGTGGCCCCTTCGGGCCGCGGGAGCGACTGGGCCGTGGCCGCGGCGTTGGTATCCTTCGGCCCTATGACGAACGCTGCGCCGCTCATGCTGTCGGTTTCGGGGTTGCGAGGGATTACGGGACAGTCGCTCACGCCGGAGGTGGCGGCGCGGTTCGCCGCTGCGTTCGGGGGGTGGCTCAGCGAGCGCGTGAAGAAGGAGGACGCGGGGCGGGACTTGCGCACGCGGCCCGTGACGGTGGTGATCGGGCGCGACGGGCGCAAGGGGGGCGAGGCGATCATGCGGGCGGCGGTGCGGGGCCTCACCGGAGCGGGGTGCAGGGTGCTCGCCGCGGACGTGGCGACGACGCCGACGATCGGCGTCGCGGTGGACCGCCACGAGGCCGACGGCGGCATGGTCATCACCGCGAGCCACAACCCGCAGCAGTGGAACGGCCTGAAGTGCCTCATCCGCGCGGAGTCCAATGCCGACGGCGTGGGAACGTGCGCCCCGGCGGCGGGGGTGGCGGCGGAGATCATCGCACGGTTCCGTGCGATGGGCGACGGCGGCGCCGGGGCCGCGGCAGAGCCGGAGGACCTCGAAACGATCGACGACGCCGCGGCGGAGCACGCGGACCTGGTGCTGGCGGCGATCGACCTGGTGACCCAGCACGGGGCGCGCGGGATCGGGGGGACGAAGGTGGTGCTGGACTCGGTCAACGCCTCCGGGGCGCGGGCCGGGCGGCTGCTGCTGGAGGGGCTGGGGTGCGACCTCGTGCACCTGAACGACTCGGACTCCGGCGAGTTCCCGCATCCGCCCGAGCCGACGCGGGAGAACCTCACGGATCTGTGCGAGCAGGTCGTGCGGCACGGGGCGGCCGTCGGCTTCGCGCAGGACCCGGACGCGGACCGGCTGGCGATCATCGACGAAACCGGGCGGTACATCGGCGAGGAGTACACGCTGGCGCTGGCGGCCGAGAGCCTGCTGACCTCTCCGGCGGCGCGCGCCATGGAAAAGGTCGTGCTCGTCACGAACCTCTCCACCAGCCGCATGCTGGAGGACGTCGTCGCCGCCCGCGGTGGGGGCGGGGCGCGGGTGCTGCGGACGCCGGTGGGCGAGGCGAACGTCGTCGAGGTGATGAAGCGCGAGGGGGCGGTGCTGGGCGGGGAGGGGAACGGGGGCGTGATCTGGCCGCGGGTGACGTACGTGCGCGACTCGCTGTCGGCGATGGCGCTGGTGCTGGCGCTGATGGCGCGAACCGGGCGCCCGCTGAGCGAACTGGTAGACGCCCTGCCGCGCTACGCGATCGAGAAGCGGAAGGTGGACCTCGCGTCGCGCGAGGCGGCCGAGCCGGCGCTGAAGAAACTCCGCGAGGCGTACGCCGCGGAGCGGATCGACACGCAGGACGGCGTGCGCGTGGACTTCGATGCCCGCCGGGCCTGGCTGCACGTGCGAGCGAGCAACACCGAGCCGATCATGCGGCTGATCGCCGAGGCGCCGACGGAGGCCGAGGCGCGGGCGCTGCTGGACGAGGCGGCCCGGGTGATCGGCTAGGAGCCCGAACAGCGGCCCCCGCGGCCCGGAGAATCCGCCGCCCGCAGCCGGCCCCACGCCCCCCGGCAGGTCCAAGGGCCGGCCACCGGGCGTACCATGGCACCCCATGATGCCCGCTTCCCCTTCCGCCTCCGACCCCGTCCGTTACGCCCCCGGCACGCGCGTCCGCGTCACGCAGCAGATCGCCCGCGGGCTGCGCTCCCAGCCGCTCGCCAACACCGTCGAGGGGACCGTCGTGCGGTACGGGCAGGGCAAGACCGGGTCGTGGTTCGCGCACGCGAAGGACGACCGGCTGTGGCTCGACCGGCTCGAACTGCGGCTGGACGACGGGGAACTGGTGACGCTGAACCTCGACCAGTACTCCCGGGTCGAGGTCGTCGCCCCGCCGACGGCGACGCCCGCCTCCTCCTCCCCCACTGCTTCCAACTGATGATCTGACGACCCGCGGCCCATGCGGACCCGCGGCGCGCGGTCGCGACCGCCGCGCTTATCGACGGTTTTGCGCACAGATCGTGCGCGCCACACGAGAAAATTCGAACTCCGCCAAA
>CALAFV010000386.1 GCA_937891445.1 uncultured Phycisphaerales bacterium
CCTGGCGAGCGAGATGCGGTCGGTGATCTCCGGACGCGGGAACATCGACGAGTTCGCGCGGCTGCTGCACTGCGGGTGGGAACTGAAGCGGTCGCTGGGCTTCGGCATCAGCGACGAGCGGGTGGACCAGTGGTACGAGGCGGCCCGCAAGGCGGGGGCCCAGGGCGGGAAACTGCTCGGGGCCGGCGGGGGCGGGTTCGTCTTCCTGCTGGCGCCGCCGGAGCGGCACGAGGCCATCCGCGAGGCGCTCGGGCGGCCGCGGGAGATCGACTTCAAGATCGACCGGCTGGGGAGCCGGATCATCTTCATCAGCGGGTGATGGGCGATCAGGAGGCGCGGCCATGGCCGGGAGCACGGTGCGGACGGCGTCGGAGTATCTGAACGGGCTGGCGGACGTGCTGCGCCGGATGGACGCGGCGGCAATCGACGCGTACGCGGACCTGCTGTACCGCGCCTGGGCGGGGAAGAAGCGGGTGTTCGTTTTCGGCAATGGCGGGAGCGCGTACAACGCGAGCCACCACGTGACGGACTACGTGAAGACGGCGGCGGTGGACGGCCAGCCGCGGCTGTGCGCGTTCAGCATGACCGACAACGTCGGCATGACGACGGCGGTGGGGAACGACCTGGCGTACGACCAGACGTTCAGTTACCCGCTGGAGTGCTTCGCGGGCGAGGGGGACGTCGCTGTGGGGATCAGTTGCTCGGGGAACTCGCCGAACCTGCTGCGGGCGTGCCAGTGGGCGAGGGACCACGGGCTGACGGTGGTGGCGCTGACGGGGTTCGCGGGGGGGAAGGTGAAGGACCTGGCGCACCTGCACATCAACGTCCCGAGCGACAACTATGGGATCATCGAGGACGTTCACATGTCGATCGGTCACATCGCGGCGCAGATGCTGCACAACCGCGTGAAAGACGGAGCGGCGGCGGGGAACGGGGTGAAGCAGGAGGCGGCGGCGCGATGAGGGCTCTGATCACCGGCGGGGCGGGGTTCATCGGATCGCACACGGCCGATGCGCTGCTGCGCGAGGGGTACCAGGTCCGCGTGCTCGACAGCCTCGAGCCGCCGGTGCATCCTAAGCGGGAGTGGCCGAAGTACCTCGACCCGCGGATCGAGCGCGTGCAGGGGGACGTGCGGAACGAGGCCGTGCTGCTGGAGGCGATGCGCGGCTGCGACGTCGTCTATCACCTCGCGGCGTTCCAGGACTACCTGCCGGTCTTCAGCCGCTACTTCGATGTGAACGTCACCTCGACGGCGCTGATCTACGAACTGATCGTGCGCGAAAAGTTGCCGGTGAAGAAGGTGATCGTCGCCAGCAGCCAGGCGACGCTGGGGGAGGGGCTGTACCTCGACGCGGACGGAAAGAAGGTGCTGCCGGACATCCGTCCCGACGAGCAACTCGCGGCGGGGGAGTGGGAGTGCCGGGCGCCCGCGGGGTTCCGCGGGCCGCTGACGTGGCAGCGCACGGACGAGACGGTCGCCAACCCGCAGAACCAGTACGGCATCTCCAAGATCGCCGAGGAGAAGGTGGCGCTGCACCTGGGCAAGCGCTACGGGATTCCGTCGGTGGCGATGCGGTACTCGATCGTGCAGGGCCCGCGCCAGAGTTTCTACAACGCGTACAGCGGCGCCTGCCGCGTCTTCTGCCTGGCGATGCACCAGGGGCAGGACCCGGTCATCTACGAGGACGGGAAGCAGGTGCGCGACTTCGTGAACATCCACGACGTGGTCGATGCGAACCTGCTGGTGCTGAAGGACCCGCGGGCCGACTACGAGATGTTCCACGTCGGCGGCGACGAGCCGATGACGGTGATGGAGTTCGCGAAGGTCGTGGCCGAGGTCTTCGGGCGCAAGGACTACGAGCCGCGGCCCAGCGGCAAGTACCGTTTCGGCGACACGCGGCACATCTGCTCGGACGTGAGCAAACTCAAGGCACTGGGGTGGAAGCCGCGGCGGACGGTCTTCGACAGCGTCGAGGCGTACAAGGCGTGGCTGGGCGAGGCGGACTCGATCGCGGACATCCTCGACTACTGCCAGAAGCAGATGGCGAAGATGAACGTGGTGCGCGAGGTCAAGCGTTGAGTTCCCCCCCCCAACGGGCAAACGGCAAAGCGGGGGATGGAGTCCGGGTGCTGCTGATGGCCGCCGGCCTTGGCACGCGCCTGCGGCCAATCACGGACACGATTCCCAAGTGCCTCGTGCCGATCGCCGGCCGGCCCCTGCTCGACTACTGGTTCGACCGTTTCGAGGAAGCGGGCCTGCGCGAGGTGCTGATCAACACGCACCACCTCCCCGAGCAGGTGCGGGCGTACATCGCGCAGGTCAACGCACGCGGGCCGTTCCGCGTGCGCGAGGCGCACGAGCCGACGCTGCTGGGGTCCGCGGGCACCGTCGCCGCGAATCCGGACCTGGCCGAGGGGGCGGAGGCGGTGCTGATCGTGTACGGGGACAACCTCAGCGGCGTGGACCTGGGGGCGTTGCTCCGGTTCCACCGGGCCCACGGCGATCCGTTCACGATGATGCTCTTCCGGACGCAGTACCCGGAGAAGTGCGGCATCGCCGAACTCGACGAGGGCGGACGGATCGTCAGTTTCGTCGAGAAGCCGAAGCAGCCGCGGAGCAACCTCGCCAACGCCGGGATCTACGCGCTGACGCCGGAGGCGTACCGGGAGATCGCCGCGATGCGGGCGTTCGATCTCGGGTTCGACGTGCTGCCGAAGTTCGTCGGCAGGATGCGCGGGTGGGAGTGGGGGGGGTACCACCGCGACATCGGCACGCCCGAGTCCCTGCGGCAGGCCGAGGAGGATGTCCGTGCCGGCAGGGTGCTCGCGGGCCGGCCAGCGCAGGCGGGGGCGTCCGGATGAGGCCGGCCGTTTTCCTGGACCGCGACGGCACGCTCATCGAGGAGCGGCATTACCTGTGCGACCCGGCCGGGGTCTGCCTGTTTCCGGGGGCGGCCGAGGCGGTGAGGGAACTGCGGGCGGCGGGGTTCGCCTGCATCATGGTCAGCAACCAGTCGGGGATCGGGCGCGGGTTGTTCACGGTGGAGGATCTGCACCGGGTGCAGGAGGAACTGGCGCGGCAACTGCTGGCGGCGGGAGGGCCGGAGGCAGCCCTCGATGCCTGGTACTTTTGCCCGGAAGCCCCGCGGGCCGATGGGGACCGCTGCGTCGTCGAGCACCCTGACCGCAAGCCCGGCCCCGGGATGCTGCTGCGGGCGGCGCGGGAGCACGGGCTCGACCTGTCGCGGTCGTGGATGGTGGGGGACATGATGAGCGACCTGCTGGCGGGGCGGAACGCCGGCTGCCGCGGGTCGATCCTGGTGCGAACGGGCTACGGTTCCGCCCTGTCGCCGCCGGTCGAGGCGGCGGCGCACATCGCGGCCGACCTGAGGGAAGCGGCCGACTGGATCCTCAGACACGGAAGGGACCCCGGGGCATGAACATCCTGGTGACCGGAGGAGCGGGTTACGTCGGCAGCGCCTGCCTGCGCTACATGCTGGCGCGGGGGCACAACGCCGTTGCGTTCGACAACCTCGTTCAGGGGCACGCCGCGGCGGTGCCCGGGGGGAAGACCGGGGGGCGGCTGATTGTCGGCGACATCGCGGACACCGAGGCGCTGGTCGCGGCGCTGCGGAAGGTGAACGCCGACGCGGTGATGCACTTCGCCGCGGCGACGTACGTCGGCGAATCCGTGGAGAACCCGGAGTACCACTACCGGAACAACATCGGGGGCACGCTGTCGCTGCTGAACGCGATGCGGAAGGCGGGCGTGAAGCGGATGCTCTTCTCCAGCACGTGCGCGACCTACGGGATGACCCCGAAGGTGCCGATGAGCGAGGACTCGCCGCAGGAGCCCTTCAGCCCGTACGCACGGACGAAACTGGCGGTCGAGTGGATGATCCGCGACTTCGCGCACGCCTACGGCCTGGGGTTCACCCTGCTTCGGTACTTCAACGCCGCGGGGGCGGACGCCGATGCGCAGCACGGCGAGGACCACCGCCCGGAGACGCACCTGATCCCGCTGGTCCTGGAGGTTCCCCTGGGCAAGCGCGACAAGATCAAGGTGCTGGGGGACGACTACCCGACGCCGGACGGCACGTGCATCCGCGACTACGTGCACACCGAGGACCTCGCCCAGGCGCACCTGCTGGCCATGGAGGCGACGACGCCGACGACGGCCGAGGTGTACAACATCGGGACGGGGACGGGGAGTTCGGTGCTCGAGGTCATCCGGGCGTGCGAGGAGGTCACGGGGACGACGATCCCGAGGGAGGTGGTGGGCCGCCGCCCGGGCGATCCCCCGGCTCTGGTGGCGGATCCGACGAAACTGAAGACCCGGCTGGGGTGGAAGCCCCGGTACCCGGACATCCGCTCCGTGGTCGCCAGCGCGTGGGCGTGGCACAAGTCGCATCCGAACGGCTACCCGGACTAAGGGGGCCACGGATTTTCACGGCGGCGGTGTAACTTCAACGGGACGCACGCCTCTGTTCCGCGGCCGCGTGCAAGGAGCACCTCGCTTCCGCCGATCGGAGTGAAGCATGGATGCCCAGACGGCCGGCGCTGGCACGCCGCGGCCGGACACGACGCCCGACACAACCCCTGCGCCGGCCGCCGATCATGGCGGCTGCGTGTCGCGCTGCGCGGTGATCCGGATCTGCCTGCTGGCGCTGGTGGTGCGGGTCGCCTGGGGCGTGCTGGTGCCGGTCGGGCCGGTGTCGGACAGCCAGGCATACCTGACCTTTGCGCAGAATGTCGCATCCGGGGGGGGCTACGGGTGGCGCCCCGGGGAGCCCTCGGCCTTCTGGGCGCCCGGCACGAGCCTGTTGTACGCGGCGCTGTTCCGCGTCTTCGGCGAGGGGTTCGCCCCGATCGTCGCGGTCAACGTCGTGCTCGGCGTTGTGGGGGTGTGGCTGACGCTCATCATCGCGGCCCGGCTGCTGGGGCCGAGGGCGGGGATCATCGCGGGCGTCATCGCGGCGCTGTGGCCGTTCCACATCGAGTTCACCACGATCCTGGCCAGCGAACTCCCGTGCACGACGCTGTCGCTGGCGGGGATGGCGGCGTGGATCTTCTGGAGGGACAGGCCGGCGGCGCGGATCATCGTCGGCGGCGTGCTCTTCGCCCTCGCGGCGTACACGCGGCCGACGGCGCTGCTGGTGCCCGTCATCATCAGCGGCCTGGATTTCCTGCGCGGGCCTGACCGGGGGCGGACGTTTGTTCACGCCGCGCTGCTGGGCCTGGTGATGGCGGCGACGATCGCGCCCTGGACCATCCGCAACGCCCGGGTGTTCGACGGCGCATTCGTCCCGATCTCGACCAATGACGGCGCCAACTTCTGGATGGGGAACAACCCCGAGACCACCGGCCATTACCAGCCGCTGCCGGACTGGGTGGACGGCATGGGGGAGGTGGAGCGCAACCGGGCGCTCAAGCGGGCCGCGATGCAGTACATCGCCGAGGAGCCCGTGGCGTTCCTCAAGCGCACGGGGATCAAACTGGTGCTGCTGCACGACCGCCAGACCATGGGGATCACCTGGAACAAGGGGCTGGAGCGCGTCTTCCCCGAGCCGGCGATCAAGGCATTGAAACTCGCCGGGCAGGCGTACTGGCTCGGAGTGCTGGCGCTTGGCGTGGCGGGGGTGTGGCTGCTGCTGGTGCGGCGGGGGGTGTGGGCGGTCTTGCTGAGCCCGATCGTGGCGATCTGGGCGTACTACGCGCTTTCGCACGCGATCATCGTCGTGCAGGACCGGTACCTGTATCCCGCCACCCCGATGATCGCCATGCTGGCCGGCTTCGCCCTGGCCGCGGCGTGGCAGGCGAGGGAACGGCGACGCCAGCCGGCTGCGTAAAGTCCAGCCGGTCCCCTTCCCCCTCCCGCCATGCGACGCTACGCCGCCATCTCACCCTGCCGCAACGAGGCCCAGTACATGCGCCGCACGCTCGAAAGCGTGGCCGCGCAGACGGTGCCGCCGTCACTGTGGGTCGTGGTGGACGACGGCTCGACGGACGAGACACCCCAGATCCTGGAGGAGTACGCGGCGAAGTTGCCGTACCTGCGGGTCGTGCGCCGACCGGACCGGGGCAAGCGGGCCGTGGGCCCGGGCGTCATCGAGGCGTTCTACGAGGGGCTGGCGACCGTCGATCTCGGGCAGTTCGACTATCTGTGCAAACTCGACCTGGACCTGGAACTGCCCCCGCGGTACTTCGAGCGGCTGATGGAGATGATGGAGGCGAGCCCGCGCCTGGGAACGGTCTCCGGCAAGCCGTACTTTCCCGATCCCAGAACCGGCCGCTTGAAGCCGGAGACCTGCGGCGACGAGATGTCGGTGGGGATGACGAAGTTCTACCGCGTCGCGTGCTTTCAGCAGATCGGCGGGTTCGTGCGCGAGGTGATGTGGGACGGGATCGACTGCCACCGCTGCCGCATGCTCGGGTGGCAGGCCAAAAGCGTGGACGAGCCGGACATCAGGTTCGTGCATCTGCGGCCGATGGGGTCCAGCCAGCAGTCGATCTGGACGGGGCGCAAGCGGCACGGTTACGGGCAGTATTTCATGGGCACGAGCCTGGCGTACATCACGGCTAGCGCGATTTTCCGACTGCCCAAGCCGCCGGTGCTCATCGGGGGGCTGGGGATCTGGTGGGGGTATGTCGCGGCCGCGCTGGCGCGTAAGCCGCGGTACAACGACCCGGAGTTCCGGGCGTTCCTCCGCCGATACCAGTGGGAGAGCCTGCTCCGCGGCAAGGCCGAGGCGACGCGGCGCGCCGATGACCGCGGGGCCGCGGTGTGGAGGCCGGCGTGAGCGCGGGCGATCGGCTCAGGGCGAAGATCGAGTCCGGCGCGGCGACCGTCGGCGTCGTCGGGCTGGGGTACGTCGGCCTGCCGCTGGCGCACGCGATGCACGAGGGCGGGTACAGGGTGCTGGGGTTCGACGTGGACCCGGCCAAGCCCGAGGCGCTCGCCGCGGGCCGCCCGTACCTGAGCCATCTCGGCCCCGCGGTCTACGCAACGCTGGCGGCCAGCGATCGCTTCGAGGCGACGACGGACTTCACCAGGCTTGCCGAGGCGGACGCGGTGCTGATCTGCGTGCCGACGCCGCTGGGGCGGCATCAGGAGCCGGATCTGTCGTTTGTGCTCGGGGCGGCGCGAGACGTTGGACGCACGTTACGGGCGGGGCAACTGATCGTGCTGGTCTCGACGACCTTCCCGGGCACGACGCGAGAGCATTTCCTTCCGGCGGTGCTGGCGGCGAGGCCGGCGGGCGCAGCGGCGATGGAGTTGGGGCGGGACTTCTTCGTCGCCTTCTCGCCCGAGCGCGAGGACCCGGGACGCACCACGCACACGACGCGAAGCACGCCCAAACTCGTGGGTGGGCTGGACGCGGCGTCGGGGGAACTGGCGGCGGCGCTGTTCAGGCGGGCCATCGAGCAGGTCGTGGTTGTTTCCTCGGTGGAGGTTGCGGAGGCGGCCAAGATCCTCGAGAACGTCTTCCGCTCGGTCAACATCGCGCTGGTGAACGAACTCAAGACCGTGCTGGAGCCGATGGGGATCAACGTCTGGGAGGTGATCGAGGCCGCGGCGACCAAGCCCTTCGGCTTCATGCCCTTCTACCCCGGCCCCGGCCTCGGCGGGCACTGCATCCCGATCGACCCGTTCTACCTCACCTGGAA
>CALAFV010000387.1 GCA_937891445.1 uncultured Phycisphaerales bacterium
CCATCCCCTGCCCGTTGCTCACGGAGTTGCCGCCGTTCATGGTTCGGAGATCCCCTTGGAGACGGTCTTCCATTTGCGCGCGAAGGCCGCGACCGCTGCGTGGAGGCGCGATTTGACGGTTCCCAGGGGGATCCCGAGTGCGTCGGCGATCTGGTTGTAGCTCAAGCGTTGGAAGTACGCCAAGAGCAGGATCTCCCTGAGCGCGAACGGAAGTTCGTCCAGAGCCGACTGGACCAGTCGGTCTCGCTCCTCCTTGTCCAGCGCTGCACCGGGCGGATCGACGTCGATCTCCAGAAGATCGACGTAGGTCCGACCCTGGCCGTCGCCCCCGCTCCCCCCACCGCTTATCGGGGCCGAAAGGTCCAGCGCTTTCCTGCGGGTGTTCCTACGCAGGGCATCCCGTGCTTTGTTCGCCGCGATCGTGAAAAGCCACGGCTTGAAGCGGCGAGTGGGGTCGAACATCTCGGCGGAGAGATGGACCTGGAGGAATGTCTCCTGGAAGGCGTCTTCGGCGGCGGCGCGGGAGCCGGTGAGGCGGAGGAGGAAGCGGATCAGGTCGTCGTGGTGGCGACGGACCAGCGCGGCGAACGCAGCGTTATCCCCCGTCCGGTAAGCGGCCAGAAGGTCCTCGTCGGACCGGCGTTCGACCTGATCTGCCAAGGTTGCATTCCCGGGCCCTCGCGGCCCTGTCCGAAGTCCCCACGAGCGCACCGCCGGCCGGGGCGGCGGCGGTTCGTCGCCCGCACAGACAAGTGTAGAGTCGATGCGCACCATCTGTTCGCGCCCGGTGCGGGGTCGGCGGGGGGCGGGGTCGGGCTGGGGAGGCCGCGGCAAAGGCCAGCAGGGGGGTATGATGCCACCGACTTTGTCCGTACTAACCGCGCGGGCGGTGGTGGCGGGGTCGTGGCTGGGTGAAGCCCGCATCATGCGGAACGCCGGCCGTCGCCGCTAACCAGGCCCGCGCCCGTCCCCGGTGATGGAGTTTGCCTGCATGGGCGTCCCGATCTCGCAGATGTGGACCGTCGCGACGTACGTCCTGAGGCAGAAGCTCCGGGGCAACAAGCGGTACCCGCTGGTGCTGATGCTCGAGCCGCTGCTGCGGTGCAATCTGGCGTGCGCGGGGTGCGGGAAGATCCAGTACCCGGCGCACATCCTCAAGCGGCAACTGACGCCGGAGGAGTGCTTCCGGGCGGTGGAGGAGTGCGGGGCGCCGATGGTGTCGATCCCGGGGGGGGAGCCGCTGCTGCACCCGCAGATCAAGGAGATCGTCGAGGGGCTGATCGCGCGGCGGAAGTACATCTACCTGTGCACCAACGCGCTGCTGCTGAAGGAGAAACTGGAGGAGGGGCTGTTCAAGCCCAGCAAGTACCTGACCTTCAGCGTGCACCTGGACGGGCTGGAGGAGCACCACGACTTCGCCGTCTGCCGCGAGGGGACGTTCAAGAAGGCGGTCGAGGGAATCCGGCTGGCGGTGCAGAAGGGGTTCCGCGTGACGACGAACACGACGCTGTTCGACGGGGCGGATCCCAACGCGGTGCGGGCGTTCTTCGACGAGATGGCGAAGTTGGGGGTGGAGGGGATGATGCTTTCGCCGGGGTACGCGTACCCCAAGGCGCCGGATCAGAAGTCGTTCCTTCGCGAGCGGCGGAAGACCAACGACCTGTTCCGGATGATCCTGTCGAACCGCAAGCGGGAGTGGAAGTTCAACCAGTCGGCGCTGTTCCTGGAGTTCCTGATGGGGCGGCGGGAGTACGAGTGCACGCCGTGGGGGATGCCGACGTACAACATTTTCGGGTGGCAGAAGCCGTGCTACCTGCTCCAGGACGGGTACGTGGACACGTTCAAGGAACTGATCGAGTCCACGCCGTGGGAGAAGTACGGGCGGGCGAGCGGGAACCCGGCGTGCCAGCAGTGCATGGTGCACAGCGGGTATGAGGCGTCGGCGGTGAACCACACGTTCTCGTCGCTGGGGGGGCTTGCGGCGACGGTGAAGGCGCTGGTGTTCAACCGCTACCCGGATGCGGCGGCGGAAGCGCGGCTGCGGGAAGAAGCGGGCAAGCCGCACGGACCGCTGGTGCAACTGGGGGTGAGCGTGCCGAAGAAGGCCAAGCCGGCGGAGACGGTCGGGGCGGCGTGAGCCTGCGCGTGCGCGGGGGGCCGCGGATCAACGCAGATTGACGCGATCGGAGTCGCCGCGGTCGCCGCCGATTGGGGACCGGGGCAGGTCGGCACGCGCACGCGTCAAAAACGACAGCCGGCCGCGCCGGGCGTCGATCGTGGACGCTGCGGCGCGACCGGCGTGGATGTGACGCTGCGCGATGGGGCTTAGTGGTTGACCCAGGCGGAGAGGAAGGCCGAGATGTCGGCGGAGGTCACCTGGCCGTCGAGGTTGAAGTCACCGGCGCCGTCCGGGCCGCGGCTCTGCACCCAGGCGGAGAGGAAGGCGGAGATGTCGGCGGAGTTGACGACGCTGTCGAAGTTCCAATCGCCGGGAGCCCACGCCTCGACATCGAGGGCGGGACCGTTGAGCGAGCCGGGGACGTAGACCTCGAGGCCCTGGCCGCGATTGAGACGGACGATGGTGGTGCCGGAGAGCGCGCCGGCCCAGCGCCAGTAGTCATCGGGGCCGTTCTGACGGAAGGACTCGATCTGGCCGACGCGGTTGGCGGGCTCGAAGAGCGGAGCAGCCGGGTTGCCGCCGTCGATGTGGACGGCGAACCAGAAACTGCTGCCGGCGAGCATGACGCCCAAGGCGGTCTGTCGGAACTGGATCACCGGTCGCCCTCCCCCGCGGTCGCGGCGATGAGGGCGAGCGGCCGTGCAACGTCGGCCGGCGCGGTGCGCGCAGAGAAACCCCCTCCCACCCGTTGGGTCAGGTAACTCAACAACACAACGAACCTCGGCCTTTCTGGGCTGTGAGGAGGCGGTGATGCGCTCCCCGTGGGCGCCCGAACCTGACTGTCGTGGTCAGTCCGCCGGTTCCGCGACCGGCTGATGGGACAGGACCCTCTCCCCCGCGAGGGTTGTGGTTATCGGCCCCTCGGTTAGGAGAACTTCAGAGTCCTGACCAAAAACGCGCAGAAAGTGCCGACTTACTAACTTATTTGCCGATCAGTTACTTAACAGTCTCGCTTATCCAAGCGACTTCACCCTGCCGCCTGCCGTACGAGACGCCGCGGGCGCCGAAGAGCCGCTGGCCCTCGGCGCGGAGGGCCGGGGCGAACTCGCGGACGTAGCGGTCGAAGGCTTCGCGGGAGGGGAAGGTGTAGTGGATCTCCACCTGCGGGGGCCGGGCGGGATCGTCCGGCGGGGGGTCGAGGCGGACGACGGTGGCGGACTGGGCCCCGCCGCGGATGACGTCGGCGGCGTGGCCGTCGTTGCCGCTGGGGCCGGCGATCCAGGCGATGAAGTCGTCGGCGGTGGCGTGGTCCGGGAACGTGGCGGTGACGGTGTAGACGATCCGTGGCATGGGCCAAGCGTACCGTCGGGTGCGTGAGCAATAGATGGCCTCCCGGGGCGTTCTCCGGGGGTCGATGAGGGCACTGTTGGACACCCCCCCCCACTCCCCCCAGTCGCCGCACGCGCCCGATCTTCCGGCCCTGCTGCGGGCGGCCGGAGCCGGGGACGACCGGGCGTGGCGCGCGATCATTGACCTGTATGCGCGCCGGGTGTACGCGCTGGTGAAGTCGCGCGTGGGGCCGGGGCGGCACGACCTGGCCGAGGAGGTGACGCAGTCGGTGTTCGTCACGGTGGCCACGAAGTTGAGCGGGCGGGTGGGAGAAGAAGGGGGGGCGTACGTGGAGCAGGGGAAGTTCGAGTCGTGGCTGTTCCGGATCGTGATGAACCGGCTGCGGGACGAGATCCGGCGGCAGCGCCGGCACGCCGAGCCGACGGACCCGTCGAGCGCGGTGTTCGTGTCGGCGGATACGGAGGGGGCTGACCCGGACATGCCGGAGGATTTGCGGCGGCTGCGGGAGGCGATCGGGAGCCTGTCGGAAGCGGACCGGCAGGTGGTGGAACTGCGGCACCACGCTGGGATGTCGTTCAAACAGATCTCGGAGTTGCTGGACGAGCCGCTGGGGACGCTGCTGGCGCGGCACCACCGGGCGTTGAAGAAACTCAAGGACCTCATGACGGGGAACACGCCGCCGACGGCGGCGCGGCCCGCGTAAGGATGGAGCCGATGGCAAAGGACGGGAGCACTTTGCTGGCCGGGGATGAGGGCGGGGCGCTGCCGCCGGAGTTGGCGGAGGTGGCCGCCGCGCTGGACCGTCTGGCGCAGCATGAGGCCGCGTGCGCCGGGGCGGGGCTGGAGGGGCGGGTGTTTGTGGCCAGCCGCGCAGCGCTGGCGGACGGGATCGCGGCCGAGGTGGCGGAGGTCGCGGCTGCGGCGGATGCGCTGGCGGCCGCGGAGCGCGCGACGGCGGGGCCGGCGCTGGAAGACCGGCTGTTCATGGCGACGCGGCGGCTGGTGGTGGAACGTGCGCCGGCCGAGCCTGCGGTCGTCGTGAGGGCGCGTGGCGGCGCCGCGTGGATGCGGTGGGCGAAACCGGCGCTGGCGGCGGCCGCGGCGCTGGCGGTCGGGATCGGGTGGTGGGTGTCGTCGCGGCCGTCGGGCCGGGGGGAGAGCCGCGTGGCCGCCATCGGCGGGGATGCGACGGCGGGAAGCGCGGAGACGCTCGCGACGCACGAGTTTGTGTATGACGGGATGAGCCTGGCCGTCGCGGACGACCTGGGGCTGTCGGAGCACTTCCCGGAACTGAGCAGCGAGGTGGATGCGCTGTCGCAGAGGCTGCGGGGGGACTGGTTCGAACTTGGTCTGCTCGTGCACGAGGAGGCGATGTGATGCTCGTGGGCTGGCGGGCAGTTGCGCAGGGCGGGGCGGCAGTGGCGGCCGCGGC
>CALAFV010000388.1 GCA_937891445.1 uncultured Phycisphaerales bacterium
GCGGTGGTGGGGCGAGGGTGGTCATGGGATTTTCAAAGTGTTCTGAAAACTGTAGCGGTGGCGGTGGGGGCGGGCAAGATCGTGGGAGGGTCAGTGGGCGCGGCGGACGACCCAGATGGCGGGGCGGACGGGGCCGGAGAGGATGCGGTTGGCGCGGCGCTGGCGGGCGAGGAAGTCGGCGAGGGGTTTGCTCAGATTTGGGTGGGCGCGGCGGAGTTCGCGGACGCGCCGGGCGAGGGGCTCGTAGAGGGAGGCGTTGAGGCGGCGGGTGGCGGCCGGGGTGGGGAGCCAGGTGGCGACGATGTGGTCGCCCAGTTCGTCCTCGATGAAGCGAGCGGCGTCGTCGCGCGTGGGGATGAGGGGGAAGGCGCGGGCGGTGGCGGGGGTGTCTTCGCGGATGGCGTCGTCGATGAGGTACAGGCCGCTGGTCTTGCGGACGAAGCGGCGGAGGAGGGGGGCGGCGGTTTCGAGGGCGTCGAGGCCGATCATCACGGCGGCGTCGAAGCGGGCGGTGCGCGGGAGGTCGCGGTCGTTGTGCACATCCGCGAGGCGGAAGGTGCAGAGGTGGGCGACGCCGCGGCGGGCGGCGAGGTCGCGGGCGTGCTCGAGGAAGGGTTCGTAGGCGTCGAGGGCGAGGACGCGGGCGTTGAAGCGTCTGGCGAGTTCGACGGCGGTGGTGCCCTTGCCGCAGGCGAGTTCGAGGATGCGGGCGTTGCGGCGGAGGCCGGCCTTCTCGAGGAGCGCGGCGGTCTTGCGCGGGAAGCCGCCGAGGGAGGCGAGGGGGGCGAAGAGGGCGTCGATGTGCGGGGCGAGGGCGGCGGGGGTGTCGAGGGAGGCGGCGACGTCGCGGAGGAGGCGGGACATGGAGGGGGAGGGTAGGGGTGTGAGGCAATGGGGAATGGGCAATGGGCAATGGAAGAGGCGCCGCGAGATCCATCGCTCACGTGCCTACGTCCTCACGTTCACCTCTGCGGCGGGCAAGGCAGGTCTGCGTTGTTACGTGGGGCGGGCGGACCATGGGGTCGTTGTGCCGATGGTCGTTTCGCGGGCGTCGAGTTCGATGGCGCGGAGGATGCCGGTGGTGATCTCGTCGTGGGTGGGCCAGCGCGAGGGGCCGCCGGTTGGGTCGGGGATGAAGCCGAGGATGATGCGGCGGTAGAGGATGCCGGGTTCGTTGCGGGTGGCGGCGGCGCCGTCGGGGAGGGGTTGAACGGCGGCGCTGGAGCCGAGGATGTGGAAGAGGCGCAGGGGGCCGGCGGCGGCGAGCGTGCGTGCCGCGGCGGGGAGGGCGTGGGGGGCGGTGGGGTGGATCCACGCGACGGCGAGCGTGACGGGGCCGTGGGCGGCGGTGGCGGCGCTGAGGGCGCGGGTGAAGCCGTCGGCGGAGGCGT
>CALAFV010000389.1 GCA_937891445.1 uncultured Phycisphaerales bacterium
CCGGTGACCCCACCCCCCCCTCCCCCCACCAACCCCACCGCTCTGACGCTGAAAGAACGGTACATGGACGTCCGGGAGCGCATCGCCCGCGCCGCCGCCCGGGGGGGGCGGCGCGAGAGCGACATCATCCTGGTCGCCGTCACCAAGTACGCCGAACCGGACCAGATCCGCGAACTGATCTCCCTCGGCCACCGCGACTTCGGCGAGAACAAGGTGCAGCAACTGGTCCAGCGGGCGGCGGTGATCGACGAATGGCTGGGGCGGCAGAAGTCGATGCCGGGGGCGGCGCGGGCGCTGTCGTCGCAGGGGGGCGCCGTCACGGCCGGCGGGGTCGCGGGGGCGGGCGGCGGGGTCCGGTGGCACATGATCGGCCACCTCCAGCGGAACAAGGTCCGCAAGGCGCTGGAGTGTGCGCGGCTGATCCACTCGGTGGACTCGCTGCGGATCGCCGAGGAGATCCAGGCCGTCGCCAACAAGCGGGACCAGACGGTGGACATCCTGCTCCAGGTGAACGTCTCGGGCGAGCCCTCCAAGCACGGGTGCGCCCTGCCGGCGGCGCTGCCGCTGGCGGAGCAGATCGAGACGATGGTGCAGGTCCGCCTGCGCGGGCTGATGACGATGGCCCCGCTGTCGCCCAACCCGGAGGACGCGCGGCCGCACTTCGCCCGCCTGCGGGAACTGTTCGAGGAGATGCGCCAGGCGGGGATCGGGTCCACCGGGCGCGGGGCCGGGCACTTCAACATCCTCTCGATGGGGATGTCGCACGACTTTGAGGTTGCGATCGAGGAGGGGGCGAACCTCGTTCGCGTCGGCACGAGCATCTTCGGCGAGCCGCCGGCGGGGGTCGCGGAGCAGGACGACGGCGACGACGAGGAGTAGAAA
Organism: uncultured Phycisphaerales bacterium; assembly: GCA_937891445.1. Taxonomy (GTDB): domain Bacteria; phylum Planctomycetota; class Phycisphaerae; order Phycisphaerales; family UBA1924; genus CALAFV01. The sequence continues at coordinate 883 of CALAFV010000389.1, forward strand.
GAGGTTCACCACGGAGAGCACAGAGGGCACGGAGCCGAAACAGGACCTGTTTCTGCCGATGCTGCTTCCCTGCCTGCTCTGACCTGCGTGAACCTGCGCTGATCCGCGGCTGAAAGACGGCTTTCCCACGCGCCCGGCAGCCCGATCTCCTGCCGGCGGCGGCGGTGAATATCCTGAGGCCCCCAGGAGATTCACCATGTCCGCGCAGCCGTCGCCCCGCAAGATCGTCCTCGCCTATTCCGGCGGTCTGGATACGTCCGTCATCCTCCCGTGGCTCAAGGACCGCTACCCGGGCGTCAAACTGGTCGCCTACGCGGCGGACCTGGGGCAGGGCGCGGGGGAACTGGAGGGGATCGAGGAGAAGGCGCTCAAGTCCGGGGCCGACGAGGTGATCGTCGACGACCTGCGGCGGGAGTTCGCGGAGGAGTACTGCTACCCGATGCTCCGGGCCCACGCGACGTACGAGGGGGACTACCTCCTCGGGACGTCGATCGCACGGCCGCTGATCGCCCGCGGGCAGGTGGACGCGGCGAGGAAGGTCGGCGCCGATGCCGTCGCCCACGGCGCTACCGGCAAGGGGAACGACCAGGTCCGCTTCGAACTGACGTACATGGCCCTGGCGCCGGACCTGCGGATCATCGCGCCGTGGAAGGACCCGACGTTCGAACTGACCAGCCGCGAGGCGGCGATCGACTACGCCCAGAAGAAGGGCGTGCCGATCGCGCAGACGAAGAAGAAGATCTATTCGCGCGACCGCAACCTGTGGCACTGCTCGCACGAGGGGGCGGAGATCGAGCACCCCGACCAGCGGGTCAGCGACGAAGTGTGGCTGATGACCGAGCCGCTGAGCGAGGCCCCGGATGAGCCGGAGACGCTGACGCTGACGTTCGACGAGGGGAACCCGACGCACCTCAACGGCGAGCGCCTCCGCGGCGACGACATGATCGCGGCGCTCAACGAAATGGGCGGGCGGCACGCCGTCGGGCAGATCGTCATGGTCGAGAACCGGCTGGTGGGAATGAAGTCGCGCGGGGCGTACGAGACGCCGGGGGGCACGATCCTGTACGAGGCCCACAAGGCCCTCGAGCAACTGACGATCGAGCGCGACACGCTGCACTTCAAGCAGCAGGTGGCGATCCGGTACGCGGAACTGGTGTACTACGGGCAGTGGTTCCACCCGCTGCGCGAGGCGCTGCAGGCGTTCGTGGACCACACGCAGAAGAACGTCACCGGCGAGGTCACGATCGAGTTGTACAAGGGCCACGCGACCGCGGTCAGTGCGACGAGCCCGCGCTCGCTGTACGACCCCAAACTGGCGAGTTTCGCGATGGACGGGTACGACGTGACGGCGGCCCGCGGGTTCATCGACCTGTTCGGGCTGCCGATGAAGGTGGCAGCGCTGCGGGACCAGCGCGGGCGGTAAACGACGTGCAAGCGGCCAGGAGGCGGCGCCCGCCCAGGCCCAGGAACGAGTCGCGAACAAAGTAAGCGGTCTTCCTTCCGCGGCGCCCTCGGTTTGATGAGACGGGGAGAAGGCGAAGGGGAAGAGTCCGCTCACTTCGTTCGCGGCTCGTACCCGACCCGAGTCCATTCGCTACCCTGTACGCGTCCACGGATGGACGCGGCGGGCCCGCCACGCTTTGGTCCGCCGCGGCATCCTTCACGACGCCCGACGATGCGATGCAAGTCCCGGTATGACCGATCGGTCCGTCCATCCCGCGTCCGCTCCCGCCCCTGCGTGCCCATCGGCCATGCGGCGTGCGCTGGACCGCCTTCCGCCCCCGCTCGCCCCGCTTGCGGAGATCGCGTGGAACCTGTGGTGGACGTGGACGCCCGGTGCACAGGACCTGTTCCGTCGCCTGGATGGGAGCCTCTGGGAATCCTCGGGGCACAACCCGGTCAAGGTGCTGCTGCACACGCCGGAGGAGACCGTCGCCCGCGCAGCGGCCGACGGGTCCTACGCGGCCGAGGTGCGCCGGATCCACGAGGCGCTGCGGGCGTTCCTCGCGGCCACGGGCCGCATGGCCGATCGCGACGGCGCCGAGGAACGCGCCCCCGCCGGATTCAAGGTCGCGTACTTCTGCGCCGAGTTCGGGCTGCACGAGTGCCTGCCGATCTACTGCGGCGGGCTGGGCCTGCTGGCGGGGGACCATCTCAAGTCCGCTGCGCAACTCGGGCTGCCGATGGTCGGCGTCGGGCTGCTGTACTCGCACGGGTTCTTCCGCCAGCGGCTCGACGAGAGCGGCGGCCAGCAGGAGGAAATGCCGTACATCGAGCCGGATGAGTTGCCGATCCAGCGCGTGCCGGATGCCGCGACGGGGCGGCAACTTCGGGTGACGGTGGAGTTCCCCGGCCGCGCGGTGCACGCGGCCGTGTGGCGGTGCGACGTCGGCAACGTGCCGCTGTACCTGCTGGACACGGACCTGCCGGAGAACGCCGAGGCCGACCGGCACATCACACGCAACCTGTATCTGGGCGACCACCACCAGCGCGTGAAACAGGAGATCATCCTGGGAGTCGGCGGGGTGCGGGCGCTGGAGGTGCTGGGGGAGCGGGCGACCGTCTTCCACATGAACGAGGGGCACTCCGCGTTCCTGGCGCTGGAGCGGATCGCGAAACTCCGCGAATCGGCGGCGCACGAACTCTCGTTCGACCAGGTCCGCGAGGCCGCGGCGGCGGCGCACCTGTTCACGACGCACACGCCGGTCCCGGCCGGGATCGACCGCTTCCACCCGGAGTTGGTGCGGCCGTTCTTCATGCGGATGCTGCCGCGGATCGGGCTTAACGCCGAAGGGTTCCTGGCGCTGGGGCGGGAGAACGTCGCGGACCGGTCGGAGATGTTCTCGATGGCCGTGCTCGCCCTGCGCACCAGCCGCTGGGCCAACGGCGTGTCGCGCCTGCACGGGGCGGTGTCGCGCAGGATGTGGCGCAACATCTGGCCGGGCACGCCGGAGCCGGACATCCCGATCGGCCACGTGACCAACGGCGTGCATCCCGAGACGTGGATTGCGCCGGAACTGGCGGCGCTCTTCGACAAGCACCTCGGCGAGAAGCAGCGCTGGCGGACGCACCCCGACGACCCCGCGGCTTGGGCCGGCGTGGAGTCGATCCCGGACGCAGAACTGTGGGCGGCCCACATGGCGTGCAAGGCGCGGCTGCTGGAGTTCTGCCGCCGGCGAGCCGCGGCGAGACCGGACCTCTTCGGCGCCATCGCCGCCGCGGGGCTCGACCCCGAGGCGCTCACGATCGGGTTCGCCCGTCGCTTTGCGCCGTACAAGCGGGCGACGCTGCTGTTCCGCGACCTGCCGCGTCTACGGCGGCTGCTCGCCGGGCCGCGCGGGCGGAAGGTGCAGATCCTCATCGCCGGCAAGGCGTACCCCAGCGACGAGATCGGCAAGGCGATGGTCCGCGAGGTGCTGCGTCTTGCCCGCGAGGAGGGGCTGGCCGGGCACATCCTGTTCCTCGAGGACTACGACATCGACGTCGCCCGCCACCTCGTGCAGGGCGTGGACGTGTGGCTCAACAACCCGATCCGGCCCATGGAGGCATCCGGCACCAGCGGCATGAAGGCCGCGATGAACGGCGGGATCAACTGCTCGATCCTCGACGGGTGGTGGGACGAGGCGTACGCCCCGGAGATCGGTTTCGCGATTGGCAGCCGCTCGCACGCGCTGGACCAGGAGCCCGCGACGCGCGACGAGGCCGAGAGTCTCGCCCTGTTCCACACGCTCGAGGAGCAGGTGGTCCCGGAGTTCTTCGACCGGCCGCAGGCCGACGGCGCGGCGGCGCCGCTGCCGCGACAGTGGATCGCCCGCATGAAGCGGTCGATCGCCGCGCTGGCGCCGCGCTTCAGCACGCACCGCATGGTCGCCGAGTACGCCCGCCGGTACTACTTCCCCGCCCATCGCGCGGCCGCGGCCCTGTCGGCCGGCGGCCTTGCCGACGCCCGCGCCGTGTCGGACCACATCGACCGCTGGCGGGCCCACTGGCACGGCGTCCGCATCGCCTCCGCTGTTGCGTCGCGCGACGGTTCATCGGGATCGGTGCAGGTGAGCGCCGACGTGAGCCTCGGCGGGCTGAGCCCGGACGAGGTGGAGGTGCAGGCGTACCGCGTCGAGCCCGGTGATGTGGAAGGAACCGAGACGGTGCGGACACAGACGCTGACGCCCACCGGCCCCATGCCCGGCAGTGTGCCGAACCTCATGCGGTTCACCGGCCGGGTCGATCTTGAGGCGACATCGGATCTGCACGGCCTGGCCGTGCGCATTGTGCCGCGTGACCCGCGGCTGATTACCCCGTTCATCCCAGGGCTCATCGTCAACGAGCCCGTGGCCCTTGCAGGAGTTTGAAGTGGCGGACCTGGTGCTGGCCATGTTCGGCGACGTGGTCGGCTCCCCGGGGCGCCGCGCCGTCAGTCACGCAATCCCCATCCTCCGCGCCGAGTACGGCGCAGCGGTCATCATCGCCAACGGCGAGAACTCGCGCCACGGCTCGGGCATTTCGCCGGACAACTACCGCGACCTGCGGCGCGATCCGGTCCCCGGCGTCCGCGGCGTGGACGCCGTGACCCTCGGCGACCACTGCTTCCGCGAGAAGCAGATCATCCCGATCCTCGCCGACCCGGCCGAGCCGATCTCGCGTCCGGCGAACCTCGGCGCCCGCTCGCCGGGGAAGCGGCTCATCCGCCTGACGCCGCCGGGAGTGGACGGGCCGCCGCTGTACATCATCACGCTCATGGGGCGGCTGTTCATGTCCGTCCCAGCGGACAACCCGTTCGACTGCCTGGACCGCGAACTCGCGGCGATCCCGGAGCCCGACGCCCTCGTTCTTGTGGAGGTGCACGCGGAGGCCACGAGCGAGAAGTCGGCGCTCGCGTGGTACGCCCTCAACCGCTGGACCAGCCCCGGTCGCCCCGCGGTCGTCGCCGTCGTCGGCACGCACACGCACGTGCAGACCGCCGACGCCCGCCTGCTGGAGCACCGGCTGGCGGCGATGACCGACCTGGGGATGTCGGGCCCGCACCGCAGCGTCATCGGGCGCTCCGTCCCGGCCGTGCTCGACGCGATGGCGACGCAGTCCCCCACCCCGCTCGACGTCGCGACCGACGACCCGCGGGCGCAGGGGTGCATCATCACCATCGACACCGCCGAGCGGCGCGTGCGCGTCGGCGCGGGCGTCAAGTGGGACCGGGTCGCGCCGCGGCTGTCGGCGCACGGCCGGGCCGTGCTGCACGGCTCCTCGCCCGACGTCGGGATCGCCG